>JALZUH010000226.1 GCA_023301645.1 Akkermansiaceae bacterium | reverse complement strand
TATATTATTGAGAGTGTCGGGCCGGAAATGAGGCAGTATTTATTTGCTAATGATCGTGAGGAGCGCCCGTTTAGTCGTGAGGAGCGCTCGGAGGTCTATCGCAAGGCGAAGAATATTGATTCGGCGAGTTCATTTGGTTCGCAGCAGAGCTTTGACCCTACCGAGATCAAGATGAGGCATACGATGTTCCCCACTCCTGAAGATGAGCTGCAGCCTTTCAGTGTTACTTATGGCGAGGAGAGGGGGCTAGCGTCTGCCTACAGGATTAGTAAGCCGATGATGATTAGTGCGATGAGCTATGGTGCCCTTGGCGAGAATGCTGTGCGCTCACTCGCAAGAGGGGCTAAGCTTGCTGGTATCCCGATGAATACGGGTGAGGGTGGTTATCCAAAATATCACTTGATGGAGGACTGTGATTTGATCTTTCAGATCGGAACGGCGAAGTTTGGTGTTCGTAATGACGAAGGGCTTCTCGATGATGCTAAGCTAGCCGAGATTGCTAATAAGCCGCAGGTGAAGATGATTGAAATTAAGTTCTCTCAGGGTGCTAAGCCGGGTAAGGGCGGACTATTGCCAAAGGAGAAAATCACCGATGAGATCGCTGAACTTCGTGGGATCAAGAAGGGGGGCGACGTCGTCTCTCCTCCTTTCCACCCTGAGTGCGACACGGTGGAGCATACCGTGCAGTTTATCAAAAGGGTGCAGGACGTGTCACAGTTACCGACAGGCTTTAAGCTCTGCCTTGGTAAGCTTTCCGAGTTTGAAAGCCTCGTCGAGGAGATGAAGCGTCAGAATGTTTTCCCTGATTTTATCACCGTTGATGGTGCTGAGGGTGGCACAGGTGCTGCTCCGAAGGCGTTCCTCGATGGCGTAGGGCTGCCCCTGACGGTGGGCTTATTCTCGATTCATCAGTGTCTTAAGCGCCATGGTGTGCGCGATAGGATGAAGCTGAATGCTTCGGGTAAGCTAATCAGCCCAGGCGCACAAATGATTGCGTTCTCACTGGGAGCGGATTCGATTTATAGCGCTCGTGGCTTTATGCTTTCGTTGGGATGTATACAGGCGCTTCAGTGCGGTAATAATACCTGCCCGATCGGGATTACAACCCACGACCCTGAATTACAAAGGGGTCTCAATGTCGCCAGCCGTGCTGTTCGCGTTGCTAACTACGTGCATAATATCGAGCATGATCTTCAGGAGATTCTACGCGCTACGGGATGCAGGAATTTCGCAGATCTTAGCGAGGAAAACCTCTACATTCCATCCGACACGGTGCTGAGGGAGTATTATAATAGCTCACTTGAGCAAACAATCGCATCATAACGAAGCTTCATTATTCATCAATTTTCACACTAATATCTATGAAAAAAAATATCATCTCTTGGATCGCTCAGGTCATCATCGTGGTCATACTTGGCCAAACACTCTTGTTTAAGTTCACCGACGCACCTGAGGTGGTCGAAATGTTCGCTAAGCTCAATATGGGGGCCTTTGGCTATAAGCTCATTGGTTTTGTCGAGCTGACTGCCTGTCTCTTGCTCCTCACTCCTAAGGGCTCAATATGGGGCGCTATCCTCAGCTGGGGCGTGATGGCTGGGGCGATCATGGGGCATGTGACGAAGATCGGCTTCGAAGGCAGCCATGGTGCGATGGCTGGCATGGCAGTGGCTGCTTGGTTATTGAGTAGTCTCGTTATCTACCTGAGGAGAAATCAGGTGTCATTTATCTCGAATATGTTCGGGGCGAAAAAAGAGGGCTAGCCTCATTAATTATCAACAAAACAAATCATATGAAAACATCTGATCTATTTATCAAGGTGCTCGAAAACGAGGGTGTCGAGTTTATCTTTGGCGTGCCTGGTGAGGAAAATCTAGATTTTCTAGAGTCACTACGTAAGTCTAAGTCAATCAAGCTTGTCCTGACTCGTCATGAGCAGGGTGCTGCATTTATGGCGGCCACTTACGGTCGACTTACAGGGAAAACTGGAGTGTGCTTGTCAACACTAGGGCCAGGTGCGACTAACTTCGTTACTGGTGCAGCCTATGCGCAGCTAGGCGCTATGCCACTACTGATGATCAGTGGTCAGAAACCTATTTACCACAGTAAACAGGGGCGCTTTCAGATTCTTGATATTGTCGGGATGATGGAGCCACTCACTAAGCTTTCTCGACAAATTGCGCACGGAAATATCGTGCCTTCGCTAGTGCGTGAGGCACTTCGCACCGCAGAGAATGAACGCCCAGGAGCTGTCTACTTAGAGCTTCCTGAGGATGTGGCGGCTATGGAGGCTGACCAAACAAATATTTTTGAGCCATCGATACGAAAGTATGCGACAGCTGACGACTCTGTGCTGGCTATTGCGGCGGAGAAGATCAAGGCCGCTAAAATGCCATTGGTATGTGTAGCGGCAGGATCTAATCGTAAAAACGATAGAGCTGCCATTCGCGGCTTTTTGAAAGAAACTGGCCTTTACTCAATTAGCACGCAGATGGGTGCAGGTGTGGTTGACGGCCGAGACGATGGTTTCCTAGGGGTAGCAGCGCTCTCTGACAAGGATTACCTGCATTGCGCCATTGATCGGTCAGATTTGATCATCATTATTGGTCACGATGTGGTGGAAAAACCGCCTTTCTTTATGGAACACGGTGGCAAGGAGGTGATCCATGTAAACTATTCACCAGCTGAAGTTGATCAGGTTTACTTCCCACAGCTAGAGGTAGTCGGATCTATTTCGGAGTCGGTGAAGCATCTGGCTAGGCTCGTTGGAAAGCTCGATGTCAGCTCTTTTGATTTCTTCCGAAGAGTGCGTGAGGATGTATGGACTCATATTCATGAAAAAGATGATGTTTCCACCTTCCCGGTGATTCCCCAGCGCTTCGTTGCTGATGTCCGTAAGGCAATGCCGAGTAATGGTATTGTAACACTCGATAACGGAATTTATAAGGTATGGTTTGCTCGTAATTACCCAGTGCATGAGTCGAATACACTATTGCTTGATAACGCCCTGGCGACGATGGGCGCAGGACTACCGTCGGCTATCGGTGCTAAAATCGTAAAGCCTGAAGTTCCAGTGCTCTCTGTCTGTGGTGATGGTGGATTTATGATGAATTCACAAGAGATGGAGACAGCTGTCCGCCTCGGCCTAGATTTAACGGTGCTTGTGCTACGTGATAATGCATACGGTATGATTAAGTGGAAGCAGGCTGGAATGGGCTTTGCTAACTGGGGACTCGATTACGGGAATCCTGATTTCGTCAAATATGCTGAATCTTATGGTGCTTATGGCGTGCGTGTGGAGAAGACCGAGGACTTCTTGCCTATTCTTCAGGATTGCCTTGGCCGTAAGGGGGTCAACCTTATCGAGCTCCCTGTAGATTACTCAGAAAATGAGCGCGTTCTCATTGAGGAGTTAGAGAAGAAAACCTGCTTACTATAATTACTTATGTCAGAATCATTTACAGTTTATTCAGCGTGGACTCGTGAGCCAATCAAGGAATTACCCTATGATACGGCGGAGACCAGTGAACGTTACCTTTCCGAGGCTCATGACCTCTGGAGGAAAGGCCCGCTGCCAAAGTCACGAAGGATTGAGATTCTTGAAAAGGCATCTCAGCTAGTTAGTGATAGAGCTGAGGAGCTAGCGCTCCAAATCGCCTTGGAGGGTGGTAAACCGTATGCTGATTCATTAGTCGAGGCGCACCGCGCAGCAGCCTCTATCAAGTCTGCTGCCGAGACGCTGGCGCACAAGGCAGGCACAGAAATTCCTATGGGGCTTACCCCTTCGTCGGAGGGGTATCGTGCTTACACTCGTCTTGAGCCAATTGGCCCAGTTGTGGCTGTGAGCGCCTTTAATCACCCTCTTAATCTCATTGCCCATCAGGTTGCCCCAGCTGTTGCTGCGGGTTGTCCTGTTATTGTGAAGCCTTCGAATGCTACACCACTTTCATGTCTTAGCTTTATAGATATATTGCGAGAGGCAGGGTTACCTGAGCAGTGGGCACGTGCGATCATGCTGAGCAATGAGTTGGCTACTAAATTAGTGACTGATTCACGCGTCGCCTTTTTTGCCTTTATCGGCTCGGCTAAAGTCGGCTGGTGGTTGAAGTCTCAGCTCGCTGCTGGAACTCGCTGTGCCTTAGAACACGGAGGTTCTGCACCTGTAATTATTACCGCAGATGCGGATCTTGATGATGCTGCACAGAGGCTTGTTAAGGGTGGGTATTACCATGCGGGGCAGGTGTGTGTTTCTTCTCAGCGAATCTTGGTAGATGCTACTGTGAAGGATTCGTTTCTTGCGAAGTTTACACCACTGGTAGCAGCGCTAAAGGTGGCTGACCCTCAGTTGAAAGACTCTGAGGTGGGGCCATTGATCAATCCCGGCGAGGTAACCCGCGTCCATGAGTGGGTGCAGGAGGCCGTTGCTTCTGGCGCAGAATGTATCACAGGAGGGCAGATTATTTCTGAAACGGCTTACCAGCCAACGATCCTTGATTCGCCAGGTCCGAATGCTAAGATTTCTAAACAGGAGATATTTGGTCCTGTGACTGCGGTCTATGCTTTCGATGACTTGGGGGCCGCAATTGCGCAAGCCAATGATGTGGAATGGTCCTTTCAAGCGTCTGTTTTCACCCAGAACCTAAAGACGGCAGAGCGCCTAAGCTCCGAGCTTAATGCCGCCTCAGTGATGATCAATGAGCACACGGCTTTCCGCACCGATTGGATGCCATTTGCAGGTTGGGCTGGTTCTGGCTATGACACTGGTGGTGTGCCTTACACCTTTCACTCGATGAGTCGCGAGAAGATGGTGGTTACACGTATAGAGTAACCAGTTGTGAAGCCGAGATGAGTTAGATGATCTTTGCTCGACTATCTATTTTTAAGTTGAGGGCGCTCATGGTGAAAGCTGTGGGCGCTTTGTTGTTTTTTGGCGTGGGTTGGGAGGTGTTGTGAAGTCGTGATATGAGAAATAAGGAGATATTAAGTATTGCCGCTCTGGGGTGTTTCAGCACAATGTCTTTGGAGAATCATTATGGCTAAACAACTCAATGTATTAATCGCCTGCGGAGGCACTGGCGGACATCTATTTCCTGGTATCGCGGTGGCGGAGGAGCTTGAGCGTCAAGGGCACAAGGTGATGCTGCTTATCTCAGAGAAGAAGGTGGATGCCACTGCGACAAAGAAGTATGGAAATCTGGCTTTTGCGACGATGACTGCCATTGCTAAGCCTCCGACACTTTCACTAAAGATGATTCCATTTCTACTCAAGCTCGCCAAGAGTGTGCAGCAGAGTAAGGCGATTCTAAAAAAAGAAAACTGCGATGTCGTGCTCGGTATGGGGGGCTTTACCTCTCTGCCACCTATCCTAGCTGGTAAGCAGATGGGGCTTAGCACCTATGTGCATGATTCGAATGCACTTCCGGGTAAGGCAAATCGCCTCACTTCACGCTGGTGTAAGAAGGTGCTCATCGGCTTGGAGGCGGCCGGCAAATATTTCCCGAAGTCTGAGGTGGTTGTCACAGGCACACCTATCCGAACTGAGCTCGAAACATTACCCTCGAAGGAGGATGCTCGTGCTAAATACGGCCTAGAGCCTGACGGTGCAGCTGTGCTGGTGATGGGCGGTAGTCAGGGTGCGAAGCATCTTAATACGCTCATTGTCGAGGCGGCGAAGGCGATGCCTAAGGTGCAGTTTCTCCATATTACAGGGGCAGGTGACTACGAGCGAGTCAAGGAAATGGCAGCTGGGCGAGAGGGTTATCATGTGCTGGACTTCAGTGATGATATGGGATCAGCCTACGCGGCTTGTGATCTGGCGGTTTGTCGCTCGGGGGCTTCGAGTCTCACGGAGTTATCTTGTAATGGGATGCCTTCGGTGCTTATCCCGTATCCACATGCGGCTGATGATCACCAGACGGTCAATGCTGCGGTCTTTGCTGAAGCTGGTGCGGCTGTGCTGCGTCAGGAGAAGGATCTCGATGCTGGTGAGCTCATGGCGGAGCTGTTCCGCATTATTGAGGATCAGGATGTCTGGATGGAGATGTCGGCGAAGGCAGATGCTCTGGCAGTTCGTGATTCTGCGGCGAGGATTTGTGCTGAAATAGCTGTGAATGTTTAGCCCATTGCGCGCGTCTACAACGAGTAAACTATTGATTATATAGAATGAATATTGATGAACTAAGCCGTCGCCTCACCGATAAGGAAAGCCCGCTGAAAATCCACCTTATCGGGGTGGCTGGATCAGGGATGAGCGGACTGGCTCTCTTGTTACTGGGCATGGGGCACGAGGTTAGTGGCTCAGACCGTGTTACCAGTGGGGAAACTCAGCGGTTACAGTCGAAGGGGCTACGTTTTTCTAGCCCGCATCAGGCAGATGATGTGACGGGTAAGGATGTCGTGGTGTATTCATCGGCGATTCGCCCCGCTAATCCAGCGCGCGTTGAGGCAGACGCTCAGCAAATTCCTAGTATTCGCCGCGCCGAGTGCTTGGCTGCTATTTTACAAACTCGTAAGGGGGTGATCATTTCTGGAACACACGGAAAGACGACGACCTCTGCGATGACCGCTCACGTGCTAAGACGAGGTGGAGTCATGCCATGCCATTACGTCGGGGCAGAAATCCCTGTGCTGGGTGCCAATGCTCACTGGCAGGATGACTGCGAGCTGATG
Source organism: Akkermansiaceae bacterium (assembly GCA_023301645.1). GTDB lineage: Bacteria > Verrucomicrobiota > Verrucomicrobiia > Verrucomicrobiales > Akkermansiaceae > Oceaniferula. The sequence continues at coordinate 77 of JALZUH010000226.1, read as the reverse complement.
GTGGCTGAGGGTGATGAGAGTGACGGCACACTAGCACTTTATAAATCTGAGCACTGCGTGGTGCTCAATGTCGAGGA
>JALZUH010000225.1 GCA_023301645.1 Akkermansiaceae bacterium | reverse complement strand
GTGGTGTCAACATATTCAGCTCTTCGCTGAATGGTGACTTCACACCATGCTTGGGCATTGATTTTGCCAGTGCTGGCGTCGACTGAGTTGCCATAGGCACGGATTTTGAAGGTGTCATCACGGGCGGATAATACCGGGGCAATAGATCTTAGAATATCGGCCTGTCTTGCCCAGCCTGGGTATCCATATACTGCTGAGCCTTGTGCGGCTAATGGGTAGGCAAATGTGTCGGTGAATGTGCCAGCCTGCTGTGGGTATGCGGCTTGGATATCAGCGTAGGGGTTAGCTGCACCTGAGTTAGCAAGCTCCATGAGGGCTGACTCTACAGCGCCGGCAAGAGCAAGGTCGTCGTCACTGCTGAGCTGGCGATTGATAAATTCTGAGAGGGAGAGGAAGGGGCCTCTTTTTCTGACCTGTTCGACAATGGCTGTCGCTAAGGCGTCTATATGTGCCTCATTGAATACAGGGGATCTCATGAGTAATCCAGTATCTCCTGGTGTGATGGTGTCATCACCCAACGTGAGTGTTCTTGGGAATGGGAAAGTGACAGAGGAGTCTAATACGGTGCTCCATGAGTCGGAAACGCTTGGGTCGATGACTGCCTTAGGGACACTTGCATTGCGAGAGTTCTTAAGCACTGCTTTCCATGCTTCGACTGATGTAGAATTGATATTGAACATACCTTCTACTTCAATCTCAGAGGTGACATTACTGTAGGAAGTGGAGTCATTCACATAGCTGGAAGCTAGGCTGCTGGCTTCGCTCTGGCTGAGAGGGGTAGGGTTAATATAGCTGCTGTTACGCAGTGTAGAGTTTCCTGAAAGGTAGTCTGTGAGGATGTCTTCTAGGCTTGAGGAGTCATTCACATCTTTGGGCGCTATACTACTAATGATCCAGTCGTCAAAGAGGATATGATTACTCACGTAGCTGTGGTCATATGACTGGTCGTCACCCGCTGCTCTGACTTCGTTAGATTGCATCTTAGGTGTGGCGTGGCTGTTGCCGATGGCATTGAAGACACGCGGTGGTCGAGGGTTATAGTATCCGATGTCGAAGTGCTGGAGCTCACAGAGGGAATGTAGAGACTGGGTTGGTAGCTCAGTGACAGCGAGGCGAGGTATACCTGATCCTGACTGGTGTGAGGTGGCGAGGTATCCAGATTGGTCTTTGCCAAAAGATAGGTCGATATCGCTATCAGGAGCTTCTCCCGTATTGTAGTTGGATATGGAGTCGATACGTATATCATGTGAGCTATCTTCAAGTGCTGCGTCACCGTTGACAGGTGAACCGTGGAGGACAGGCTTATTATTGATATAGCCTTTAGTGGGCGTGTTTGTGGTCTCAATGTTCCTGAGGCCAATGGTCATCGATGCGAAGGGTTGCTCGTTGAAGCTACCTGCTACATCGGACAGTAAGGCAGTGGTAGTGGTAGGCTCAATGAGGATACGGTTAGAGGGGGTGTTGTAGCTTTGGTTCTGCATGTTGAACCTTTGCCCAATCATTGAGACTGCTTGAGTAAACTGTAAATTCGCTGGTGAAGAGAATGATGCTGAAATCTCAGATGTTCCCGGCTCTGCTGAGTTCTGCACCAAGCTGAAGTGCCCTCCTTGTGTGGCGTAGCCTGGAAAATGATCAATGACACGATTGTTGCCTATGCGTTTAAAATATTGTGAAGCTCCAGCGGAACCATTATCTACTGATGTGCTATAGACTCGTGACTCACCGGGCTTAAATATTTCAGAGGCGCTGTTTTCTAATTTGGCTTGGAGTCTAACCGTGTTTTTGCTGTTGCTTGATTCGATGTAAAAATCTTCGATAGGGAAGATCATATTGATCGTGTTTCCCACTTTGATATTACAGATAATAGGTGGGTAATCGACGGCAGGAAACTCAGCTTTTAGGTGCCCCACCTCAAGGTGGTTGTAGTATTGTAAACTATCTCCTCCGTCTCTCTCTCTCGTCGAAATCCCTATGTTGTATGGGTTCCAAACCGTTAAGGTGTTATTGACGAGTATGTTGGGTCTAAAACCTGAACCGTCAACAACACTGTAATAGGAGAAAATGCTGTGTGCGCGTGCAAGGGTGGTGGCAATGTAGATGAAGTCTTGCTGTGTTGTGAATTCAAAGCTTTCATCATTACTGGTATCGACCACCTCGAATTGAGGGTCATTGGACAAGAAGTAATAGGAGCCTTTGGTTCCCTGAACTTGCTTGTAGAGGGTCATGTAGTCTGCGATGGCATTCCAGCTCATGCTGTGCTGTGAGGCAGTGGCAAAGGGGTAGATGGAGGCTCTGAAGCCACTGTCGTTAATGAGTAGTGGGGCTCTGTGAGACTGAGTGACATCTAGGTTGAAGACATCTAGGTCGCTTCTTGATAGCGTGTTAGCGGCACCAAATTCTGAAAATAGTGAGAGGTCTTTTCTCCAGCCGCCAGTGGCGGTATTGGTGAGTAAGCCACGGCTATAGGTGGAGATGTCGTGATTGAGTGTAGCTGGGGCTATGCTGCTGGGGAGTAGTTCGAGATTATTAAAGGTAATTGCCTTGTCGAAATTTTGATCACCGTCGAAACCGAGTGACTCTCTGTCAGCCGTTCCATTGGATGCTAGTCGCTGGCTCCAGCCTTCTGCGTCGGTGGGGTCTGCTTCTTTGTTCTTTAGGTAGGCTTTTGAGTTTTGGCCTTGGATCCACCATGCAATTGAGCCGTTACCATCTACGGGAGTGGGGATGAGGTGAACGCCTTCGTCAATACCACCTAGGGCATTAGAGCTAAGTAGTGGCACGGTGTCGCTGCCTTCTGCTAAGCTAGGTGCATTTGCCGCGCTGTTGTCTTTTTCTGGGCCAGAGATGAGCCATCCGAGAAAGCGTCCTTCGTCACTTGAATTGTAATCAAGTGTGCCATTCTGCAGCTTGGTGCTGTAGTTAGGTGCAAGGGGGAGTCCGGAGGATCGGTCGTGATCGCGTCCTTCCCATGATCTCCATGCGCCAGTGAGCTGGCGAGGTGCATTGCCATTTCCACCAGCTACGGCATCTGCAGGTGCTGTTACGCGTGTGTCAGGGCCAGCTTTGACTTGTAGTTCATTGATGGCTATGAGGAGGGCTATGCGGGCATTGGCGCGTGCTTGCTCCATGGCTTGGCTCGACTGGCTAGATCTGATTTCGACTGTTGAAAGTGAGAGCATAGCTATAGCAATCATGACAAGTAGAGCCATCACGCTCATCGTTGCGATGAGAGCGAAGCCTGGCTTCAAGCAGTTACTTAAGTTCTTAAGACTACGTCCATTGGCTTGGTTTCTGTTATGATGATGAACAGGCAGCTTGCTGTATTTCAATGAGTTCTTCATAAGGTGAATAGCTTTGTTAGATAGTGTTATCTTTACTCTATATATTCTTCTGTTACAGATAAAAATGAAACATAGTGTGTTTACATTGTGTTTTTAATATCCGCATGCACGTGAATGGTGAGTAGGATAGGGGAACGCGAGGGAAATCAAATAAGTTATTAGATTGTTAGGGCCAGCCGTGAGGGTTCTATTCCATCTTATCTGGGTTGTTTTTATACGTTTCATAGGCGTCGAGTGCCTTTTTTCTACCTAGCTCGTGTGGGATGATGGGATTAGGATAGTCTTTACCGAGGTCGATGGAGGCTAGCCTGAGTTCTATGGGGGTGGCTTCCCAAGGGGTGTGGATAAGGTTGTCGGGGAGCTTTGCTAGCTCGGGACACCATTTCCTCACGTAGTCGCCGGTGGGGTCGAACTTTTTGCCTTGGATGATGGGGTTAAAGATACGGAAGTAGGGGGAGGCGTCTGCTCCAGAGCCTGCGAGCCATTGCCAGCCCATGCTGTTATTTGCTAGGTCAGCGTCGCAGAGGGTGTCCCAGAACCATCGCGCTCCTTCTTGCCACGGTTGTAGGAGGTGCTTTACGAGGAGCGAGCCTGCAATCATGCGGGTGCGATTGTGCATCCAGCCGGTGTGCCAAAGCTGGCGCATGCCTGCATCGACGATGGGGAAGCCTGTCTGTCCGAGTTGCCACTTGCGAAGGGTGTCTTCGTCGTAATCCCATGGGAATGAATCATATTGAGGCTTTAGCGCGCGGTCTTGGCTGTGCGGGAAGTGGTAGAGTAGGTGGGCGGAGAATTCGCGCCAGTAGAGCTGGCGGAGGATGCCAGTGTCTGCTTTCTCTACTTTAGTGCTGTCTTTAGTCCTGCGGATGTGGTGGGAAAATTCGCGCGGGCTGATTTGGCCAAAGTGAAGGTAGGGTGCGAGTCTGCTGGTGCCGTCTTGGGCGGGTAGGTCACGAGTGCTTGCGTAGAGTGGGGCTTTATCTTCGGCTTGGCTGAGTAGCTCGATACCTCCCATGCGCGTGGGGTTCCAGGAGTCTTGGAGGCCTTGGTCCCATGGTATGGTGGGGAGGAGCTCCAGCTCTGCTAGTGTGGCGGTGGAGACGGGGTCTGATGTTGGCTGATAGGGCTCGGCAATGATGAATGCCTCTTGATCAGTGATGGTGAGTGTCTGTGGTGGGCTGACTTCTATCTGGCGGCAGTGCTTCCAGAAGGGGGTGAAGACTTGGAAGGGTTTGTTCGACTGGTTCTTGATGGTGAGTGGGTCGAGTAGGAGCGAGCCGTTGAAGCTTTCTGCCTGAATGCTGGCTTCGGTGAGGCTTCGCTTGATCTTGGTGTCGCGCTGAGTGATGGCGGGATCGTAGCAGCGATTCCAGAAGACTGCGGTAGCACCTGTATGGGTGATGAGCTCATGCAGGGCGTCTAGGCTCGGTTCTGGGCTGCTGGCTTTTGCTCGGTCGATGATGGTTAGCTCGATGTTGTGCTCTTTTAGCTGTGCTTCGAGGTCGGCTAGGGCGTGATGTAGCCACCAGCTTGATGCACCACCGCGTCGCCACGAGCCTTCTTCTTCTGGGCAGTGGATGTAGACGGGTAAGATGGGGCCTCCGTGGAGGATGGCTGCATTCCATGCAGGGTTATCCTGTAGTCTGAGGTCGCGTCGGAACCATACGATATTGGGTGGTAGTTGCATGAGGTGGGTGTGTTAGCCTGTGGCTAGTTGCGTTCTTTTGTAGAGTAGCTTGAGGATACGATGGCGCGTGAAGCGCTGGTTAAGAATGCAGGGGGTATTAGATATGATGGCGTAGCTTATGATGACGAGGTTTGCTGGGTATGGGTTCCAGAGGATAAAGACCGTTATGGCGAGGGCTTGGATGACGTGGGATAGTTCTCCTCGGCGTGTTTCTGCGATGAAGGTCTTTAGGTATTCTGTGTCGGTGGACTTGAGTGAGCCTTTGGAGAATCCATTGAGCCACGGGCCCGCATCGGGTAGCTTGTCCTTCCAGAGTCGGATGTGGAAGACAGTTTCGTAGATAGGGCTGATGTTTTGATTAAACTGCTCTGAGTCGAGTGGTGGTTTCGTGCGAAAGAGGTGATCCGGGAGCTGGGTGGTGAACCATGCGATGGCAAAGTGCACGGCGGGGATTCCTACGATATTAATGATGACGATGTAGATATCGGGTAGGTCGATGAGCATGGTGATGTTTCTCGTGAGCTTTAGCTAACACTGCGACCTTTCCACTGGGTGCTTTGTCCGCTCTTCTTGCTGATGATAGAGGTGAAGAAGAGTAGCTGATAGAAGATGAGGCTGATAGGAAATAGCAGGGCGTTGAGGGGGGAGAATGAGCCAATCTTTCTGAAACTGAAGTAGCACTGCGCGGCGTAGACGGTGTAGGTGAGTGCTATGAATAAAGCGAGTGAGTGAGTATGGTCAATGGTGAGGAGTGCGGTGATGCTGCTAATGGCGGCAAACATGGAGCCTGTAATCCAAATGGATGAAAGGGTGAGTGCTCGCGGGGCGGATTTTGCCGCACCTGTTGAGAATGCTTTTTTCCAACTGCGCCAGAGTTCGCTGAATCCTTCTGGAAACATGCGCATGGTGATAGTGCCCTTGCCAAGGTAACAGGTGAGCTTGATGCCGAGGGCTTTGAGGTTTTCTGCTAGGTGGAAGTTTTCTAGAATGTGAGATTTGACGATTTGGTGTCCGCCGACTTGCTGGTAGTGGTCTTTGGAAATAAGTAGGCACTGGCCAAAGAGGGCAGAGTTGTTTTGGGAGCCTTTACCTATTCCAAAGGCATTGATGCCAGCAACCATGAGGAAGTTAAAGAAGGCAGAGAGCTCTTCGTAGGGTTTGATGATGGTGTGGTATGGGCTCACTGAGATGACGTGATTGCTATGGGTAGCATCAATGGCTGCGGCTAGGCTAGCTAGTGCATCTGGCTGGAGGCGGGTGTCAGCATCGAGAAATAAATACCAATCGCCAGAGGCGTAGTCGGCTCCTTGTTGGCACGCCCATGGCTTACCTTTCCAGTCAGCAGGTAGGGCGGCGGCGGGGAGGACGTGTGCGGAGTGGGCTGAGGAGATACTAGCGGTGTCGTCGGTGGAGTGGTCGTCGACGACGATGACTTCGTGGGGAGCTAGGCTTTGTGCTTGGATGGAGTCGAGTAGGTCTGCGATGTTTTCTGCTTCATCACGGGCTGGGATAATAATGGAGATGCTGTATCGCTGGGTGGCATCTTGAGGGGGCTCTCCAAGGTGGTCGAGATCACTGAGGTAGCGAGGTCGCCCAAGAATAAGCCAGAGCGCGGGGCTACATAGTAGGGCGATGGCGCAGGCTATGATGATGTGAGATGACTCCACAATAAGATGTCAGCTGAGGTGGTTACTTTGGCTAGAGGTTGGTCTCTTAGCTAAGAGGGTGGCGTTTTGCGATGCGGTCGGCACACTTTTGACCAGATAAGACTACCATGGGCATGCCTCCTCCGGGGTTGGTGCTACCGCCTGTGAAGTAGAGGTTGTTGTATTTGGAACTCGTTTTGGGGGCTTTGAAGCCGTAGTTCTTTTTCCAGTCGGTGACTACACCGTAGATGGAGCCTTGATTGGAGTTATACATGCGCTCGATGTCTACTGGAGTTAGTAAATCCTCGGTGATAATGCTTTCTCTGAGCCCAGTAAGACCACAGCGCTCCATCTTATCAATACATCGATCCTTGAGTGCAACGTAGTCCTCATGGGTGATTGCTGAACCTTCTTCGAGCGGTGGGATGTGGGGGAGGATTTTGATGTTGTCGCAGCCTTCGGGTGCTTTAGATGAGTCTGTTCGTGTGGGTGCTACGACGTAGAGTGTGGGGTCATCGGGGAGCTCTTTCTTATGGAAGACTGTTTCGAAGTGTTTGTGCTGATTTTCTGAGTAGAAGAAATTATGGTGTGCTAGCTGGGGGAATTTCTTATTGGTGCCAATGTGTAGCACGATTCCTGAGCAGGCAGGGGCAAACTTCTCGAGCTTTTTGGTGAAGGATTCGCTCTCGTTGAGCAGACGCTTGTAGGTGGGGATAACTTCCATGTTGCTGACTACGATGTCGGCTTGGTGCTGGGATCCGTCGGCGAGTTTGATGCCAGTGACCTTCTTGCCTGATTTTTCGATGGCTGTGACATCGGCATTGAGGTGAATGGGGATGTTCATCTCTGTCATGAGTTTACCGAGACCTTCTGCAAGGTTATACATACCACCGCGCACATACCAAAGGCCGTAGTCAAACTGAATGATAGGCATGAGATTCATGTAGCCGGGTGAGTCGACAGCGGAGGAGCCCACGTATTTGATAAAGTATTCAAAAATCATGCGCATCTGAGGATCGGTAATGCGCTCGTAGATGGACTCTGACATGGTGTTCTTGTAGTCTATCTCACCGCTGAGGAGCTTGAACCCGTAGTGGCGGATGAATTCCCATAGGTTGTCGAGGCCTTCCTCGAAGTAACCTTCATTGACGACTTTATACTGGTCTCTGCCGTATTGGAGGAAGGCTTGAAACTCAGTCCAGTTTTCCTCCAAGTCGCCGGGTAGCTTCTCGAGCTCGGCTTTCATGAGGTCTGGCTCTTGAAATAGGTCAATGGTGGGTTTGGTTTCAAAGAAATTTCGCCAGTGCGGGGTGACAGCGTCGAGCTGCACGTAGTCTTCCATCTTCTTGCCAGCACGCTGGAAGAGTGTTTCAAACATTTGTGGTAGAGTGAAGATCGATGGGCCTAGGTCAAAGGTAAAACCGTCCATCTCCATGACATTAAGTTTGCCGCCGATTTGTGGATTTTTTTCAAATACTTCGACATCGTAACCTGCGGCTTTGAGTGAGATCGCCGCTGATAGACCACCAAGGCCAGCTCCAATAATAATGACTGAGGTGTTCTGCATATGGCTATAGTTGACGATATTATGGTCTTGTCAATGATGTCTATAGGACTAGCGTTTGATTTAATCACCATGGTAGTAAAAGACGAAATTATTCTGAAGCAACGACGGTATTTTAAATCGGGCCAGACTCGTGATTTGGAGGTGCGGCTTGATGCACTGCGTCGCTTAGAAATTTATCTTATCGAGCATCAGGAGGAGTTACTTGGGGCTTTGGATCGTGACTTGGGGAAGCCTAGGGTGGAGTCATACTTGTCTGAGTATTTCTTTTTACTTCAGGAGATCAAGCTGGTGAAGGCCTCACTTAAGAAGTGGCTTAAGCCTCGGAGAGTGAAGAACCCCATTTATTTCCAACCGTGCAAAAGTATGGTAGCACTGGAGCCTTTTGGCGTGATATTGATCATTTCGCCTTGGAATTACCCTATTCAGCTAGCTATTAGCCCTATGATTGCTGCCATTGCGGCGGGTAATACGGTGGTGCTCAAGCCATCAGAGCTTTCTAGTGCAAGTGAGGGGTTTCTTAAAAAGCTAGTGGAGGAGTGCTTCGAGCCTGAGCAGGTGGCTGTGGTAACCGGTGGCGTGGAGGTAGCTGAGGAGCTTTTGGAGTTACGCTATGATTTTATCTTCTACACTGGTAGCACTGAGGTGGGGCGAGTGGTAGCTGGGCATGCGGCCAAACATCTCACGCCCGCTGTGCTAGAGCTTGGTGGTAAATGCCCGTGTGTGGTGGATCGATCTGCCAACATTGATGTGGCGGCACGCAGAATCTTATCGGGGAAGTTTTTTAATGCTGGCCAAACTTGCTTCGCTCCTGACTTCGTTGCTGTGCATCGAGATGTGAAAGACGCTTTGGTTACGGCTTGTGAAGCAGTGCTCAAGGATGTGCCGTGGGATCGAGAAATGGCTCAAATCATTAATGGTCATCATTACGGTCGTTTGCAGCATTTACTATCTAGTGCACCAAGTCGTGAGATCAAGCAAGGGGCAGATGCTGCTACTCGTCACTTCATGGCACCTCGCCTGCTTCCAGACACGCAGTGGTCTGATGAGGTGATGAAAGGTGAGATTTTTGGGCCTATACTGCCTATTGTCACCTTCGATGATAGTGAGCAGCTCACTGAGCATCTACAGAGTTATGAGTCGCCACTGGCATACTATATTTTTGCAGAAGATAAGCAGTGGGTAGAGAAGATGAGTAGGAGTATCGCATCTGGTGGTGTCTGTATCAATGACACGATGAAACAGGGGAGTAATCTTGAGCTGCCCTTCGGAGGAGTGGGCGATAGCGGCTACGGTAGATATCGTGGTAGAGAGGGGGTGCTGGCGATGAGTTATCAGCGCGGTATCGTGCAGCGTAGTGTCCGAGCTCCTAAGTTCATGGATATCCTACCGCCCTATGAGAAAGCTTATCAATGGATCAAACGTATGATGGGTTAAGGTTGTTGTCGTGGGTTTTTATAAAAAACAGCACAGAGATTAGAACTTTTTCTCACTTAGGGAGTTTAAGCCCCATGCTTATTAAAACTATTGTTACAACGATGATGATAGGGTTCCTTGTAGTGCCTGCCTTTTCCCAAGGCCGGCGTCAGGTGTCTACGACCTTGCCATGGCATGTGAATGCTGAGGAGGCCTTTGTAGAGGCTGCTGAGGAGGATTTGCCGATCTTGGCTGTGTTTCGGTGAGAAACATGAGTCGATTGCGACGATATTTACGCACAGTTGGTGCGTCCTGAGAAAAAGTTACTTGAGCTAGAGCAGAAGTTTGTCCGTCTTCGTATTGTCAATATGGCAGATATTGATGTCGGGATATTTGATTTTGATTTCGATACGACCTTTGCTGTGCTGGTGCTCAATAAAGATGGGCAGATGATCAGCCGCTATGGTGGTCGTGATTCGAAGTCAGCGGAGTCTTTCATTAATGAGGCGTCACTGCACAAGTCGCTGGAGCGTAGTCTTGATCTACATGCGAGGTCACAAAAGGGATCAGTGGAGCTGCCCCTCGCCCTTAAGTCTCGGCACGCGCAGTCCTACCCCTTCGTAAAGAGTGTGGCGGCTCGATGTGTCCACTGTCATGATGTGGCGAGTGGGCAGGCGTTTGAGACATTTGAGTCTTCTAGTTTTGATATCATGAAAGATATCTGGATCTATCCTGAACCTATTTCACTGGGTCTCGATATCGACCCTGACGATGGAGCTACTCTGCGTGCTGCGACGGGATTAGCCAAGGAGTCAGGACTGGTCGCGGGTGATCGTATCCTGTCCTTTAATAAGGTGCCGGTGAGCACCTTTAGCGATATTCAGTATCAGCTGCACCAACTCGCTGATGATGCGAGGTCGGTGACTATTGAGCTGGAGGGTAAGGAACCTGTTTCTCTAAAGCTGAGCGGGTATTGGAAACATTCAGATATTACGTGGCGACGCTTAGGCCTGAGAATTTCGCCTTCGGCTGGATTTGGCGGCTCGCCGCTGACTGCTGAGCAAAAGACACGAAATAAGCTAGCCGAAGATGGTTTCGCGACGAGAGTGAGTTTTCTTGATTTTGCGAAGCCTGAGAATTCGCCTCTTGAGGACGGGGATATCATCTACTCTATCAATGGAGTGGAGAAGAGTGAGCTTACTGATCATGCAGCACTTTACATTAATCTTAACTTCGAAATCGATGATGTGCTAGAGCTCGGTGTCATAACGATGAAAGAGGAGCGAAAGAAAGTATCACTTACTGTTTCTAAAGGGCCATCAGAGCATGAAAGGGTGATGGATAGCGATAGTCGTGGTGGCATGATGCGTGGTGGTATGAGGAGAGGTGGCGGTGGAGAAGAGGGTGGCACCAACCGTGGCGGCAGAATGCGTGAGGGCATGAATGAAGGCACGCGTGAGCGCATGAGAGAGCGAATGAGGGCGCGTGGTTCCCGTGGTCGAATGCAGCCTGAGGGGTCGCCAGCGGCCGAGGAAGGTGCAGCTGAGTAATTCTTGTTTTTTAGACCTTTAGACCTTTATTCACGGCTTCTTCACCTTTTTTGGATAGGGTGAAGAGGTCAGGGCGTGGAGAGGTTAGAGGTAAGTCATGTCTGAGCCAAGCATGACGGTGGCTTACTTGATGATGACAAGGAGCGGTCTGTGATCACTGGCTGTCTTCCAGTTCGTGGGGTTGAGGATAGCGCTTTCTTTGCGGTCGATATGACGGCTAGCGGCGTTGTTGACCATGACGTAGTCAAGGCGTGAGTAGATATCTTCATAGCTCCAGTAGTGGGTCCATGTTTGGCTGCTTGAGTCTTTTAGCTCGATGCTCGATAGGCTGAGAGGGCTCTCTGATCTGCCTCTTAGAATGCTCAGCGGGAGGCTTCTTCTAGTGTCATTGAGGTCGCCGTAGAGGATGAGTAGCTTTTCTGGGTGCTGGCTGAGGATCATGTCGGCATGCTTACGCAGTAGCATACTCTCTTGTCTGCGCATGAGTGCTTGATCGGCTGTTTTTGATGGGCGCTTTGACTTCAGGTGAGCTCCTAGGAAGCGGACTTGGCGGTGGGGGAGGTCGATGGTGACATCGAGGATACCACGGCTCATTTGTAAACGAGTCCCATTGATCGTGTAGTAGAGTTTTTTCGCCTTATGGGTATCAGCAATAGAGAACTTGGAGAGGATGGCGAGTGAGCGGACTGGGTCAGCGCCTCGGGTGAAGTGGCTGTATGGGAGGTGAAGGCCTTGTTGATGTAGTTTTTCTTGGAGGTCAGCGAGGTCTTGTTTGGTGCCTATTTCGCATAGTCCGACAATATCGGGCTGAGCCGATGTAATAATGCTTACAAGGGCATTGATCTCCTTAGTGGGCTTGGGTTGGTTGGTGTTCTTTGAACCTCTGCTCTGGACTTGGTAACCCCGGTTCATGGTGAGGTAGTTCTTGATGTTATATGAAAGAAATCGGACTGGGGGGTAGCTTATGGCTGCTGTCTTACTGGGAGAGGTCGCAGCTTTGACTTCTGGGTTGGCTTTGGATGGCTCTGGAAGTGTGTGAGCAGAGAGCTCGTCGAGGTCTTGCTGCTGCCATACTGGGGTGCTTTTCTTCGACTCACATGACGATAGCCATAGACAAAAAAACACCCCGATGATCATCGAGGTGTTTGGGAAAAGGTGTTTATAGCTCATTGGCTATCGTGGTTATTTACTAGAAGATGATTTAGGCCTGATCTTCATCCTCGTCTTCATCACGAGGTTTTGCTTTTGCTTGAGGCGTTGGTTTCTGTGCCTCGTCTGCAGAGCGGGTGATTTCGTGTTCGAACTCATCCTTGGCTTTTTTGAACTCGCCGAGACCTTTGCCAACACCGCGTGCTAGCTCAGGGATTTTCTTAGCTCCGAAAAGCAGTAGGGCGAGTAAAAGGATGCCGACCACCTCAGGAGTTCCAAGTGATCCAATAAATGCTAATGTGTGAAAAGAAGACATAAGAAATAAATGATATGAATAGTGTATGCTTTAGTGAGTGCTTTGGCAAATGGAATCGCTGTAGTCGATGATTTAGAACTAGATGTAAAACATCGGTGACTGGTCAGAGAGGGTGTCAAGGGTGATGCTTTTGAGTTCTTTTTGGAAGCCTTCATTGAGCTTTTCCCATGCTAGGTTAACGGGTTGCCCGGATTCGCCTTCATTGCTGGTGCTTATTGCGAGCATAGCTGGCTCTACGGCATGGGTGATTTCGAGTAGGCTGATTTGGCGTGGCTCACTGGCTAGGATGTAGCCACCTGCTTTACCGCGCTTACTTATTATTAGACCTCCGCGCTTGAGGTCATTGAGAATCTGGACTAAGAAGTTTGCAGAGACTGACTCTCGCTGCGATAGTTCATCAAGCCGAGAGAGTGTTTGTCCATCATAGTGCTGGGATAGCTGAACCATCGCTCTGCATGCATATTCAAGTTTCTGGGAAATCCTCACAAACAAAATGGAACACAAAAATGAAGCGATGACTAGCCTCAAGGACGATAACGGACAAATATGTCCACAATTGCAAGGTCTCGACGTGAAATCTGTATGGGATGACGTGCGTGAGGCTGCTAAGAAGACAGCTCAGAAGGAGGCTTATCTTCGCCCGCTTCTTGAGGATGTCGTCATCAGTAGAGTGAGTTTGGCTGAGAGTCTGGCTGTGCGATTAGCTCGTAGGCTGGCACGTGCTGATATGCAGCGCAGTGAGCTGGAGTTACTTTTAACCGATCTACTCAATAGTCATCCGAAGATTGTCGCGATGGCTGCGAGTGATTTACTAGCCATCGTGGAGCGTGACGCGGCTTGTTCTTCTGTTCTAGAGCCATTGCTTTTCTATAAAGGGTTCTTAGCTATTTCCGCCTATCGTATTTCCCATCAGCTGTGGCAGCAGGATCGTAAGGCTCTGGCATACTACTTTCAGAGTGTTGTCAGTGAGGTTTTCGGCGTGGATATTCATCCTGCGGCGAGAATCGGCTGCGGTATCTTACTCGACCACGCCACGAGTGTGGTGATCGGTGAGACTTCAATTGTTGAAAATAATGTATCCATTCTCCATGAGGTGACTCTGGGGGGGACGGGTAAGGTGACGGGCAACCGTCACCCGATTGTGCGCTCCGGGGTGCTCATCGGTGCAGGCTCTAAGATTCTAGGCCGCGTAGAAATAGGTGAGTGCGCCAAGATTGGTGCTGGTAGCGTGGTGCTAGCCGATGTGCCTTCTCATACTACGGTGGCTGGTGTTCCTGCTGTGATCATTGGTCTGAGTGAGAAAAATCCAGCACTTGATATGAACCAAAGCCTTTCTGGTGATTATCTCACTCTCTCTGAGGGGAATGCTATTTAGGTGCTCTCTAGCTGTTACGTTAAGACGTTAGGAGGGTATTGGGTGAG
>JALZUH010000224.1 GCA_023301645.1 Akkermansiaceae bacterium | reverse complement strand
TAGTGAAAGAAGGGGCTTGCGCATAAGTCGTATGAAAACAGTAGCTAGATCAGTAACTGGCTGAACTGAGCTCATCGGAGAACCGATCTTATCAATCCTGCCAATACTGCCCAAAAGCCGCGCCACCCTACACCCAAGTGTGTATTCTCTCAAGTCGATTTGAAAGAATGTGAGGGAGTGGGTCGGGAGTGGTGTTTTGCCTACCCATCAAAGCCGATAGACTCTGTCGGGCAGGACTCGATAGCCACTAGCGCTTTTTTACGCTCATCTGGTGTTGCGGGTTGTTTGTAAACGTAGCTATAACCCTCGTCATCGTCTCGGGTGAAGAACTGCGGAGCAATCTCGGGGCAGAGCCCACAGTCTATACAGCTGTAGTCGTTATAAAGGGAGCCCGGGACGTTGTTTTCATTTTTATCTGCAGTATCAGCCATAGAGATAGCGTATCAGAATATCTTATTCCCATTTGTGAAAGTATATGATTTATTCATTCCCCATGGGAATAAATAGCGGCATTAGTATAGAAGATATAAATCTGCTGCATATGATCTACATTCATGGCTCGATCACAAAGGCATCTGAGAGTGCGGGAATGTCGCAAAGCAGTTTATCAAAGAAACTAAAGACGATCGAGACTAAGATCGGGGTGACCCTTTTCGAACGCAGCACACGCAAGATTACGATCACCCCTCTCGGCTTAGAATTCCTAGAAAACACCGCCTCGATACCCAGGACCATCGAGGCGGCTGTGTCTGCCTTGCGTCTCGCGGACTCACCTAAATACATCCAGCTTGATTTAGCGGAGAGCTTATCTAACGCACACATTCCTGGCTTTATCAGAAAGCAAGAGGTGATCGATGATGTAAACCTCCGCGTCGCCCAGCACCCCCAGCAGATGATCATCAAGCGACTACAAACTAATCAAGTCGATGTCGCCATTTTGCCCTACACGCATGAGCTCGATAAAATTGCGACCATTCATGAGCTCGTCGATGACCAATTCATCCTACTCACTAGTAGCAAAAACCCTGAACCCTCTATGAAGAGCTTCCAGAAATGGGCAGGGCAGCAAAAGTGGATTCTTCCTGATCGGAATGACATCACCCACCACCAAATCAAAAGCTGGCTCCGACAAGAGGACGTAGAGTGTAATGCCATCATGGAGATCCCGAATTTCGACCTCATCAACCACCTCGTAGCCCTCGGTCACGGCGTATCGATTGTCCCGAAGAGATCTCTCAGCCTCTTTTACAACAGGAAACTACTCCGACAGGTAAAACTCAAAGAAAGCTATTCGCAAAAAATAGCAATCGCCAGCCCACTCAATGCCAATCATTCACAGAATGTAAGGGAGTTTTTAGCATCGATTGCTTTCTCGTGAAGATTTGGGCTAAGCCGTTAGCACCAGATCCGAAAAAAGCCCATTGTTTCCAATGGGCTTTTTGTAGAATGGGTGAAGATGATTATACGTCCTCGTTAGTCGCAAAGTCTGGATAGGCCGTTGCAGAGTGCTCAGAGAAGTCGAGCCCTTGCTCCTGCGCCTCATCAGTAGCACGAAGGCCGACTGTTTTATTGATAATCTGGAAAACAAGCCACGATACCATGAATGCACATACTGGAATGAGGAATGCTCCGATAGCCTGCACACCAATGTTTTCAAAGGCTCCATTTTTATTAAACATACTCACACTCAGCGTGCAAAATATACCGCAGAAGAGGTGAACTGGAACAGCGCCTACAGCATCATCAAGCTTGCACTTAAGGAGGATGCTACCACCGAAAACGGTAATCATACCGCAGATAATACCGATGACGACTGCTGCCCATGGGGCAACAACGTTACAACATGCGGTAATACCTACAAGGCCACCGAGAGCTCCGTTAATAGCTGACTCAGGGTCCGCCCAGCCTTTTACGATCCAGTGGACGATGAGTCCTGAAACCAAGGCCGCACAACCTGCCAGCATGGTATTCACCGCAATGTAACCAACAGAAACTCCACCTACATTAGATGCGGTAAGCTGAGATCCGCCATTGAATCCAAACCATCCGAAAAAGAGTAAGAACAGACCCAGCGCACTCAAAGGAATGCTATGGCCTGCGAAGATTCGCTCACTACCGTCATCGAGGAAACGACCTTTTCTTGGTCCAATCACAAGAATACCAGCTAGGGCAAATGACCCACCAACGGCGTGCACCACTGTCGAGCCTGCGAAATCAGAGAACCCGAGAGCTGCTAACCAGCCTTGGCCTCCGCCAAATCCGTAATCGATAGCAGAACCACCCCAGACCCAATGGCCAAAGAACGGGTAAATAAACATACAGGCGATAGACGCATAGAGGAGGTAGCCGGGGAAATACGTTCTCTCAGCCATCGCACCGGAGGAAATGGTCACGGTAGTAGCCGCAAACATCGCCTGGAAGAGGAAAAAGATCCAAACTGCGCTATCACTAGCATACTCACTACTGAATCCAAAGTTCCCAAGACCTATAACCCCGCCTTGTGACCAGCCAAACATCAGCCCGAAGCCTACGAAGAAAAAGCCGAGTGTTCCCACCGACATGTCGCAGACGTTTTTCATCACAATGTTAATCGCATTTTTAGCACGCGAAAATCCCATCTCGATCAAACAGAATCCTGCCTGCATCAGGAATACCAGAGCTGAGGCAAAGAGTAAGAACGTGATGTCAGCTGGAGGCAGGGACTGGGACTGGGCGCCAGCTGCATGCAGCGAGGGTTGCGCGGCCAGAAGGCTAAGCAAAGATGTCGTTAGTAAGTTTAATTTCACGTGTTGGGTTTTGTTCGGTTGAGGTTATTGGGCTGAATGGGAAAGAATTAGAAGTTCTGAGAAAGCATATGATATTCCTTAGCTATCATTTTTCTTCTGCCAGCATTGGGGATTTTAGCGACGATTTGCTCACCTAGATGGATGGCAAGGTCTCGATCGATGTCCTTGCTATTCATATCTACGGATGCAGCAGCTAGCACCTCAGCGATCATTTTATCAGCCACACCACCTGGGGCCACGCGCTTCATGAGCTTAGCAATGCTGGACTTATACTCGGGAAAACTAATCAAATTCGCTGGCGGTAGCGCGACCTCAGCCTCAGGGGTGATGACTGGGAGCTTCTTAGGCTCATCAGCTACGGCTGACGCTCCGACCTGCATGACAGGAGACTGGGCAGGTTGGCTAGGCTGGGCTGCTTGGGGGAGAGAACCAACTAATGAAGTGCTGCCACTTATGAGAGATCGTAAGTTTTTCTCAATTTTATCAGCCGAGAACGGGCTTGATAGCTCGAGTAGTAGAATACTGTCATCGAACACAGAGATCATAAGAGTAAGCCTGTCTGACTTCAGCATGAAGCCCTTAAGGGTGCGGTTAGCCCTACCTAGCCCGCCCGCAATATGAGCGATGGTTTTGGCTACGATGGTTAATGAATTCTCATCAATAGACAGCTGGTTTTCGATGAGAGTCCCCTCGCGAGAGAAAACGGCTAAACCGATTACCTCCTCGTTTTGATAAATGAGATCAATGACATCCGCGTTCATAATAGTCGTTCTAGTGTAATGGGGTGATTAAGCTAATCTCTCTAAGACCTCATCATACGAGGAACTATTGCCGTCCTTGATAATGCCACTACCTATAGAAACTCGGCCTAGCTCAGCCTTGTCGACGCGTGCTGCGAAGGTCCAGTTCTCTTCATGGCAAATAAAGGTGAAATCACCAGCGCCAAGCAACTCATCCCGCACGGGTAATAGCTGCTCATGTAAGTAGCCGAGGTTTTGGGAAATAAACTGATAAGTTTCCTCCATGCAGTCACAGACCACTTGGCCTCGTTGCACTTCAAAATGAATTAGATTAGACATGATATGATGAATGTTTTAACTCGCCTCTATGAGGCGATTAGCCAAAGAGCGAGGAAGGTTATTGTTACCGATCTCATCGGCTACGTAGTGAATGTCGTAGTTTACCCTGCGGAATTCAATCGTTCGGGCTGCACGGTCAAAAATGATATACGACGCCTTAGGATCACCGTCGCGTGACTGACCCACCGACCCCACGTTAATGAGATACTTACTTCCCTCTTGGAGCTGGATTAGACTCGTATCTACCCTCTGAGCTGAAGCACCACTCTTCTCATAGGCGACTGGCATGTGAGTGTGCCCATAGAAGCAAATAGGGGTTTTCTGGTGACCCATCATAATAGAAGCATCGAAACTATTCCTCACATAATCCCACTGCTCAGGATTTTTAAGGGTCGCGTGGACTAGCATGTTCCGCCCAAGTCTGCGTGTGTATGGCAGGTTCCCCAGCCATTCTTTTTGTCCCTCGCTTAATTTGCCCCTAGTCCACTCGAGAGCTAGTCTTGCCTCACTGTTGAAGCTAGTGAGATCGTAGCTATTGGTCACATACTCATCGTGGTTACCCTTAACGCATGCGCACTTCATCTCCTGAATCTTCGTCACGCACTCGGCTGGATTAGGCCCGTAGCCAACGATATCTCCCAAGCACGCGTAAGAAGAGACCCCATTATTCTCCGCATCCTTCAGCACCTCTTCCAAGGCAGTGAGGTTTGCGTGAATATCTGATATGATCGCTATTTTAGACATGTGGGTGACTCGGCTCGATATGATGAAATGGGATTACCAAAGTGAACGGTAACGCGCACTTGGACCAAAATCTGATAAACTATTGTCACAACGAAGAAATATTCATGACAAATGCAGTAAAACACTTAGTTCATTCAAGATCAACGCTTTACGCATGAATCTCATTCATGAATATGACTCATGGCGTTCATGAATTGGTTGTTGGGGTGGGTTTTTGTGAGGAGCTATTGAGGTAGTTTCGCTCGTGATTTGAGGGAGTCAGCCTTGCTTAATTACTGCACTTTCGGTGAGGCTTGCTGGATGGGATATCGTGAAATGGGTGCTCTAAAACTGATTGTTTCACGGTATTGGGTGTCAATATCGTGAATATTTGTCCATATGATAGTATCATTCACGGTATTGGGTTGTAATATCGTGAATAAAAAGCGATAGTAGAGCT
>JALZUH010000223.1 GCA_023301645.1 Akkermansiaceae bacterium | reverse complement strand
CCATTTTCAGAAACGGCTAAGTCAGCAAGTGTATCGATGGCGGCTATCACGGAGTCTGGATTAGCATTATACGTATCATCGATGACGGTGATCCCATCATACTGATAGCGGCCTAGTCGACCACCTGTGAGTGTCGCTTTGTTGAGTCCAGCCGCTATTTCCACGGCATTCATCCCGAGGGCGTGTCCTGCCGCAGCTGCGATGAGAGCATTACTCACCATGTGCTTACCACTTACTGAGATCGATACGGCAACAGGCACTTGATTTCCAACACAGAGCTGGAATGTCGACCCGCTTTCTGTTTGTTCTAGATCCTCAGCACGCACGGCACCGCGGCCATTTCCTGCTACGAGGACCTTGGCGGCTGTGTGCTCCATCATATAAGATGCGAAGTCACAATCAGCAGGAATGATTAAAGTCCCCTTGTCAGTGAGGCTTCTTGCTAGTGCACTTTTCTCCTCAGCAATATTCTCACGGCTGCCTAAAAACTCAATATGGGCTGTGCCTACATTGGTAATCATACCAATATCAGGTGAGGCTATTTCACACAGTGGGGCTATTTCACCAGCGTGGTTCATGCCCATTTCTAAAATGCACACTTCATCAAGTTCTTCAGTGGAGAGCACGCTAAGTGGTAATCCGATATGGTTATTGAGATTACCCTTCGTGGCATTAACTCTGAATTTCTCAGCGATAACACTGGCGGTGAAGTCTTTGGTCGATGTTTTACCATTAGAGCCAGTGATACCAATCACCTTCACATTAAGATGATCGCGATACCACTTCGCAAGTCGCTGCAATCCACAGAGTGTGTCCTCGACGAGAACGGCTGGCACGCTAAGGGGCACTGATGGTCTTTGATCGATAAGTATGCAGCCAGCGCCTCCTGCGATAGCCTGCTGAAGGAAATCATGAGCATCGAAGTTATCACCGCGCAATGCTACGAACAAGCAACCATCAGGGAGGTTCCTTGTATCTGTAGACACAGCAATGACTAATCTGCCATCGTCTTGGCCGATTAGTTCACCGCCTGTTGCCGTGATGATATCTGTAATGCTCAGTGCTTTCATGATACTTAGTTCGTCTCTTCAACGGGGGTGACTTTTTTGAGATTAAGTGCTTTATAGCCAGAGCGTCTATCGTCAAATGGCATGCGTGTGCCTGCTATTTCCTGATAAGTCTCATGGCCTTTTCCTGCCACAAGGATGATGTCACCCTCATTGGATACATTGACAGCGGTTTGGATTGCTTTGTCACGATCACCGATGACTTCGTAGCGAGCCCCAACCATGCCTTTTTCAATATGGGCGATGATTTTGGCGGCACTTTCTGAGCGAGGATTATCAGAGGTGACAATACATACGTCACTTCCCTCTGCTGCTGCCTTACCCATAAGTGGACGCTTAGTCGGGTCACGATCTCCACCACAGCCAAAGACGGTAATGAGATTTGCAGGATTGAGCTCACGTAGAGCGGCACATGCCTTCTCCAGAGCATCTGGTGTATGGGCGTAGTCGACAAAGAGTGTCGCACCATCACGAGCTCCGACTTTCTCCATACGGCCTGGCACCTGCGGTGCCTCGGCGAGAGCTTTGACTGCATCACGAGGCTTCACGCCTGCTGCAATACATGCAGCAGCTGCCGACGCGCAGTTAGATACATTATACTTACCAATGTAGGGTGTGTTTACAAGATAGTCGCGCTCCTTATAGCTGATTTCAAACTCAGTGCCTCGCACGTTCTGGGTGACTCGGCCGATACGTAGATCAGCGTGGACACCGTGTCCGTAGGTGAGGAAGTGGAGTTTCCCTGTGAATTCCTCTACGAGCTTTGCACCGTAGAAGTCATCTATGTTAACCACAGCTGTTGTTTTCTTATCGCCCTTCTGAGCTGCTAACAGTGCGAATAGTCTGCTCTTCGCCTCGAAGTAGTCGTCCATGTTACCATGATAGTCCAAGTGGTCTTGGCTAAGATTAGTAAAGACGGCCACATCGAGCTCTAGCCCGTCTGTGCGCTTCTGATCTAGTGCGTGAGATGATATTTCCATGGCAACACCACGGCAGTCATTGGCGAGCATGCCCTTAAGCTCTGCCTGCAGCTCGATTGCACCCGGAGTCGTATGGGTCGCGTCCCTTGCTGTTTCGCCGTCATTAATCTGCACAGTTCCTAGTAGGCCAGCACGGCGCCATGCTGACTCCATGATAGCATGGGCGATGTATGAGGTCGTCGTCTTGCCGTTGGTCCCAGTGAAACCTATGACTTTCATCTTGGCAGAAGGGTGGTCGTTCCATTGGCACGCGAGAGCTGCCATAGCTGCTCTGCTGTCAGAAACATGTGCCCAGCAAACATTCTTCTGAGTGTCTTCATCAGGGGCTTTTTCAGAAACGATAGCAATAGCTCCTTTTTTAATCGCTTGCGCGATGAAGGACTGACCATTTACCTCACTGCCTTCGACAGCAATAAAGATAGAGCCAGCTTTGAGCTCTCGTGAGTCACAGCTTATGGCGGTGGCAGTTTGATCGAGGTCTCCTGAGAGAGTGGCGTTTGGAAGTTGTTTAAATAATGTGCGCAGTGTCATGCTAGTTTGATCTCGGGTTAGCGAGTTTGGGTAAGTTGTTTGCAAGTCCTCTTGGGTCGATGCCAGTAGGATGAGTGGGCTTGAGCCCCATTCGATTAGCCACACGTGTGGCTACTTTAGAAAATATAGGTGCGGCGATTGTGCCACCGTATCGCTTGACCTTATTGGTCTTCGGGTCGTCGATGACGACTACACAGACAAAGGCTGGATCTTCGGCGGGTAGCATTCCAGCAAAGGAAACGACTACTCGATCATTGAAGTAACCACCTGCTGGGTTAATCTTATTAGTTGTGCCTGTCTTACCAGCTACTTGGTAGCCGTCTACTGCGGCTCTTTTAGCTGTCCCCTCATTACTGACTACCTTGGCGAGAGCGCGTCGCATCTTCTGAGCAGTAGATTTTCTAATCACATTCTTCCTCACTTCTTTTTGCTCAAAGGACTGAATAATCGAGCCGTCATTAGCCATGATCGACTTGAGTAACTGCGGCTCCATTAAGCTACCACCATTAGCCACTACTGAGTAGGCGCAGGCCACCTGTAACGGGGTAACATTGGTCGCGTAACCATAGGATGCACTGGCGAAATCTGTCGGGTTATCTGAATGGCTCACCGTGCCCCTACTCTCACTCGACATGAGAATGTTGGTTTTCGCACCGAAGCCGAAGGCATTCATATACTTATAGAACGGCGATACACCTAGCTGAAGAGCCATCTTGTAGGTGCCGATGTTACTCGACTTCATCAAAACGCCTTCAACAGTGAGCGTGCCATATGCATGGTGATCCTTGATCCTAACACTGCCTCGCTTGTAGTAGCCGTTTTCACAGAAGATCTCTGTTTCTGGCTGATAGAG
>JALZUH010000222.1 GCA_023301645.1 Akkermansiaceae bacterium | reverse complement strand
GGTGCAAGTAGCATGTAGACCCATGGGTGCCAGAAGAAAAAGGACCATTCCAGATTGGCGTCTCCAGATTTTATAAAGTTCCCCAGGGTGAAGGTGAGGAAGAGTGACATGAAGAGAAAGATACAAATCACAGCATAGGCGGTGGGCTGAGTGAAGTAGCTCTTTAACTCGCGTTTGAAAATGGTAATAGTGGCATTCATGTTATGAATTTGCTGTGAGGGTTTCTGCCGTTGTTTCTGTTTCTCGTGTGGTGAGATTATAGAAGAGATCCTGTAGCGAGTCGGTGCCTGATTGGGCTCTGAGCTCGGCAGGGGTGCCGTCGGCGACGATGTTGCCCTGGTCGATGATGAGGGCTCTGGTGCAGGATGCGTCTACTTCTTCGAGAATATGGGTGGAGAAGAGGATGGCTTTGGTTTCTCCGAGTCGCTTGATGAGCCTGCGAACTTCGTGTTTTTGGTTCGGGTCGAGGCCGTCGGTGGGCTCATCGAGGATGAGGACGTCGGGGTCGTGGATGAGTGCTTGGGCAAGGCAGGTGCGATGACGGTAGCCTTTTGAGAGGGTTCGGATTGATTGGGGTGCTACGTTTTGGAGGAAGCAGGTTTCGATGACTTTTTCGACGGCTTCTTTTTCACTGTTGCCTTTGAGCCCTCGCATCTGGGCGGAGAATCGCAAGAAGTCGGTGACGGTCATGTCGTCGTAGAGTGGGGCAGATTCGGGAAGGTAGCCGATGTGGCTTTTTGCGGCGATGGGGTCGTTTGTGAGGGGCACACCGCATATTTCAATATCACCACTGGTAGGGGGGATGAAGCCGGTGATCATGCGCATGGTGGTGGATTTGCCAGCTCCATTGGGCCCTAGGAACCCTAGGACTTCGCCTTTTTTAACAGAGAAGGATAAGTTGTTGACGGCTATTTTGGTGCCGAATTTCTTACTAAGGCTGCGGACGTTAATCATGATGAAGGGTGATTTTGAAAAAAAAAGGGGTTGGGCTAGATATTAGCTAGGCTAATACATGAAGTCCAACGGCAAGTGTGTGGCAGCAGCTACCACCCATGACAAAGAGGTGCCAGATGGCGTGGTTGAACCGAAGGCGCTGCCAGACGAAGAAGATGACACCACCTGTGTAGCTAAGACCGCCTGCAACGAGTAAGATGAGACCGTTGGCTGGTAGGGTATTGATGATGGGCTTGATGGCGATAATGGCGAGCCAGCCCATGGCTACGTAGAGGGCGGTCGAGAGCCAGTGTTCTCGATTATTGTGCATGACCGATTTGACGATGATGCCACCGATGGCCATGGCCCATACGATGCCAAATAAGGTCCATCCCCATGGGCCTCTGAGGGTGACGAGGACGAGAGGGGTGTAGGTGCCGGCGATGAGCAGGTAGATGGCTGAGTGGTCGAGTATTTGAAATACAGACTTCACTCGCGGACGACTAAAGGAGTGATAGAGGGTGGAAGATAGGTAGAGTATAAAGAGGCTGCTGCCGAAGATGGCGGCACTAGTGACCTTCCAGGGGTCGGGATGGGCGACAATGATCATCCAGACAAGTGCAACGACACTGAGTAAGGCCCCCAGCGCGTGGGTGATCATGCTGGCGAGTTCTTCACCTTTGGTTTCACAAAGGTCGGAGCGTTCTTTGGGAGTTTTCACGTTGTTGATGAGAGACGCAATGAAGTTGGCGCTGGGGGGGGCTTTTCTTTACTGCTTTCTTAGCGTTTTTTAGGGAGGCGTTTACCTTCGATACGTGCGGAGATGAGGTTCTCGCAGCGTCCGTGTAGACGGAGTTTTTCGCAGCAGGCTTCTATTTTGAGTGTTTGGCGTGACGGGCGGAAGCCAAGACGACGTGCCGCGCAGTCATTCATCACTTGAATATGTGAGTCTTCAAATTCGAGGACTTTACCACAATCAATACAGACGAGGTGATTGTGGGCGGGGCTGTCGACGAAGTTAGGGTCGTAGGTTTTCTGATCATCACCTAGGTCGATCTCATGGAGTAGCCCTGCTTCTTCGAGTAGTGAGATAGTGCGGTAAACCGTGGCTCGTGAGGTGCGGATTTGGGTGTTGCGGACTCGATCCCAGAGTTCGTCGGCATTGAAGTGCTCATCAGAGGCAAAGACGATTTCAACAATCGCATTGCGCTGTGGTGTGTTTCGAAGGCCTTTGCTTTCTATGAATTTCCTCAAACGATCTTCGACTATCTTGTCCATGATGTGGAGGCTATAGAAAAGAACGGGCTCTGGCGAATTGGAAATTTGAACATTGGCATTTTTTTGTAGGTAGGCTTTGATTCGCCTTGTGAGTCATTATTTATCGTTCTCAGCACTTTTATTTCCAGTTTTTCTGGTGAGCCTTGTATTGTCGGCTTGTGCTACTAAGCAGATTGAGCCGTTGCGGGTGAGGCAGTTTCACATGAGGTCGATTGTTCCTGCTGATGACTCTACTCAGATGGTTCGCGGTGAGCAGCAGTATCGACTACGCGGTGCAGTCACTCAATTAGAGCGCAGTGCTAAAATTGGCCAATACTACACGGTGAAGTGGATCAATCGTGGTGGTGCTCCAGCTCCTTTGAACATTGTAATGGATTACCAGCAGGCGGCTAGTGGGGCAAAGAAGTTACAAATCAAACAGTCTCTTGATGCTAATGAGCCATGCGGTGATGTTGAGTTTCGTATCAATGGTGAGAATTACCGACGTAATGGCGAGGTGGTATCGTGGCGCATTAGATTGATGAGTGGTAAGCGGGTGATCGATGAAAAACGGTCTTATCTGTGGCGCTAAAGATCGAGTTCTGAGCATTTGAGAGTTGGCAACGAGGGCGAAACATGGGACTAAAGCCCATGGCACGTTTTAGAGACAAAGTAGCAGTAGTTACCGGCGCAGGCCGAGGTATCGGATTAGAAATCGCTAAGGCATTCGCTGCTGAAGGTGGTAAAGTAGCTGTGGTAAGTCGCAGTGAAGGTAGCTGCGGCTCAGCAGCAGAGGCTATCAATGCCGATTTTCCAGGTATGGCTAAGGCTTATGCAGTCGATGTAGCTGATCATGAGGCTGTGCAGGCGATGGGTAAGGAAATCATTGCTGACTTCGGCACGGTAAACATTCTTGTCAATAATGCTGGGGTGACTCGTGATGGATTACTCATGCGTATGAAGGATTCTGACTGGGATGAGGTGCTTGATACCAATCTCAAGGGAGCCTTTAACACGGTGAAGGCATTCCAGCGCCCGATGATGAAGGCTGAAGATCCACGCATTATTAACATTAGCTCGGTGATCGGACTAATCGGTAATGCTGGGCAGGCAAACTACGCTGCGAGTAAGGCTGGATTGATCGGCTTTACCAAGTCAGTGGCACGTGAGCTAGCTGGACGTAAGGTCACTTGTAATGCGATTGCACCAGGTTTCATCGCTACTGATATGACTGATGAGCTTAACGATGCTCAGAAGGAAGGTATTGTGGCTAATATCCCATTGAAGGAAATGGGTAATACGGCCGATATTGCAGCACTTACACTTTTCCTCGCTAGTGCTGAGGCTCGTTACATTACAGGTCAAGTTGTTGCTAGTGATGGCGGTATGACGATGTAATTGGAATTATCTTTATGAATGGGAGCTTTGAGCTCCTTGATTGAGCCATACGTTGGGATGCCACTGTATGGCTCCATTTATTTCACCATGGATCTCTTACTCATTCGTCATGCTGAAGCTCAGGCACTATCGTGTAGTGACTCGGATAGGACGCTGACGAACAAGGGGCGTGAGCAAGCGCAAAAGGTAGGAGACCTGCTTTGTAAGTTGGCCCTTATCCCAGATATTATTTTGACGAGCCCACTGGTGCGCGCAGGACAAACAGCGACTATCATGAGTGAGGTGCTAGGTGCTGAGAGCCCGATTACCGAGCAGTGGCTGGCATGTGGTATGAAGCCTGATAGGGCGATGGCTGAGCTGCAGGCTTATAGTGAATTTTCCCGAGTGGCTATCGTCGGGCACGAGCCAGATTTCTCCGGCTTAGTTGAGTGGTTACTGGCTACGGAGTCAGGAAGTTTCCGAGTTCGTAAAGCCTCAGTGACTCTATTGAGGGGTGTTTCGGCACCATCGCGAGGGGCAGAGATGGAAATGATGCTGCCTGTGGATGTGATGTGATCGTTTATTTTTGTTTGATTTTGAGGTTCCCTTGAGATGCTCATAGGATAGCTTCATCCAAATGAATAGGGCTGAAAATTCTCAATTTCGAAAAGAAGGCAGAGAGCTTTGGGTGATTATTAAAACCTCATTGCTGCTGTTTTCTCCTAGTGTGGTAGCGTATTTCTTCTGTCGAGATTACGCTGGTAGGGGCAATAGTCCATTGAATGCTCCCGTAGCGGCCCTCATGACACTTATTGTATGGTTACCTGCTTTTTACGCTAGTAGGGATATACCTGATCGCAGCAAGAGGTTTTTTGATCGCTGTCTACTGGTGTTCTTTATTGTTCTCATGGTTTCTGTCCTAAGAGACCCTTAGGCTAGCTAGAATGTTGATGAAGGAGCGGTAATAGTTATATATTTAGTGAAAGATGATTACTGTAGCGATTGTATTTAACTTAGTTAAAAATTATATTATATGATTAAAATATTACATGGACTCACGCTTTTGATGGCCTCAGCTATAGGTGG
>JALZUH010000221.1 GCA_023301645.1 Akkermansiaceae bacterium | reverse complement strand
AGGATTGATAAGATCGGTTCTCCGATGAGCTCAGTTCAGCCAGTTACTGATCTAGCTACTGTTTTCATACGACTTATGCGCAAGCCCCTTCTTTCACTATCTCTGCGCTTCGGGCTGTTTCGCCTGCTGCTAATTCCCGCTCTCACCACAGTGCTTATCACTCCGACTGCTCTTGCAGAGCAGGTGGATACTAGCGAGGCTCTATCACTTCAATTCCCTGACGTCGACCAGGCGAAGAATGGCAGATTTACCCTCTTTATTGATAATGATGTGACGCGGGGGAAGGATGAGGACTATAGCAGTGGATTGCGATGGTCATGGATTTCGCGCGATATTGCGTCGCCAGATCGCCTACCTTTGATCCCGAGAGCGCTGCATCATCTCACTGGCTTTGATAGCGAGGGCGGTTTCTTAGAGAGTCTGTGGGGATTGGATCACACTTCCCCTATCAGGTATCATTATGGCGTAGCTGCTACGCACTTGATCTTTACCCCTGATACCATTCGTGCCCCCCGTCCTGCCGATGAGCGCCCTTATGCGGGCTGGTTTGGGCTTGGTTTTTCCCTACACGCTACCGATGGGGATGTTCTTAATTCATTCGAGGTGAGTATCGGCACTGTCGGGCCCAATGCTCGTGCTCAGGAAGCTCAGGATTTCGTGCATGAACTCATCGAGGATCCCCTCTTTGAGGGCTGGGACTCGCAGGTGCCTAACGAGCTGACATTCAATCTAGCATTAAGCCAAATCCGAAGATACGACCATCTAGCTACTGGGGATCTCCCGTGGTTTCCACTAGGGGTCAATAGCTTCTCAGAGGTGGAGCTAAATCTCGGAAACCAGCTTACTTCAGCGGCCTTGGGCTGGCACCTGCGCTTTGGCTACCGCCCTTCGAAGCAGTTCACCCATTTCAGAGTTTCCCCGACAGCGAGCACCATCCCTACGAGTGCAGAGGATTCGCCGGCTAGAGCCCGCGCTTACCTGATTGCTGGTGTGAAGGGGCACGCAGTCCTTCATGATATTACCTTAGATGGCACGGTCTTTAGAGACTTCGATACGGGAGTTTCTTCCGAGCCATTTGTCTTCGAGACCTATTATGGTATTGGGCTTCATTATAAACAAATCGATCTTTCATTTACCAACACCATCCGAACAGCAGCATTCGAAGGCCAAAACGGCATCCATGAGTATGGCTCTCTGATCTTTCGCTTTCGCTACTAGGCTGGGCTCTTGCATCTATTTCATTGACTTCCTCGGCTGCTGCGAGGTTATGGGGGCATGAAGATCATCATCCGCAACCTTTCCCGAACCACCACCGAAGACGAACTAAAGGATCTCTTTACGCCCTTTGGAGCTGTGGCTTCTTGTGACCTCGTGATGGACGCTAGCACAGGTGGGTCGAAGGGATTCGGCTTTGTCGACATGCCTAATGATAAGCACGGCAAGTATGCCATTAAGAATCTCAATGATAAGACCATCGCCGGCAGCCGCATTCGTGTGAAGATTGCTGAGAGCAAGTAGTCTTCCTTTTTTAAGAAAAGCTCCCACCCAGAGTTTTTACGCGCTTGACTGACATGCAAGGTGCTTGACGATATAGCCTTCCTCGCTATGCTGCGCGCTCGATTCCCTCATTGACACTTTTCCCTTATAATACATGGCACTGATTGTACAAAAATACGGAGGCACATCCGTTGGTAGCCTCGATCGAATCCGTAACGTTGCAGCACGCATCAAGAAGCTTCGCGATGAAGGCAACCAAGTAGTCGCCGTAGTCTCGGCGATGAGTGGCGTGACCAATAAACTCGTCGCTATGGCTGAAGAGCTCAATGACACCCCGCCCGAGCGTGAGCTCGATGTGTTACTAGCCACTGGAGAGCAGCAGTCGATTGCCCTCGTGGTCATGGCACTCCAGGGTATGGGTGTCGATGCTGTCTCAGCTACCGGACGACAGGCAGGTATTTCCACCACAGGTAGCCACACGCGTGGCAGGATTGATCAGATTGACCCATCACTGGTGCAGGCTTACCTCGCTGAAGGCAAGGTAGTCATCGTAGCAGGTTTTCAGGGCACCACTGAGGACGGCCTCATTCACACGCTCGGACGAGGAGGCTCTGATCTCAGTGCTATCGCAGTAGCGGCATCGCTCAAGGCTGATGTATGTCAGGTGCTTACCGATGTAGATGGCGTCTACACCTGTGACCCGCGCGTGGTGAAGGATGCCCGTAAGCTCCCTGAAATATCTTACGATGAAATGCTCGAAATGGCCTCCACAGGAACCAAGGTCATGCAGTCGCGCTCAGTTGAATTTGCAAAAAAATACGGTGTTGTCTTCGAGGTTTGTTCGAGCCTCAATGATAACCCGGGAACACTAGTAAAAGAAGAACACCCAGACATGGAAGCAGTAGTTATCAGAGGAGTCTCCATAGAGCGCTCCCAAGCACGCGTTACGATCACCGACATCCCAGACACCCCTGGTCACTCCGGGAAAATCCTCGGCTGCCTAGCAGATGCTGAGATCAATGTTGATATGATCATCTCCAATATTGCAAGTGACGGCATGGCTCGCCACTCCTTCACGATGCATACCAATGACCTTGGAAGAGCTCAGGCAGCACTCAAGACACTCGTCGGCAATATTTCTCCAGATGCCAATATCGAGACTGAGGCAGCACTCGCTAAGCTAAGCACAGTAGGCATCGGCATGCGCTCTCACTCAGGTGTAGCTGCGAAAATGTTCCAAGCACTCGGTGACGCCAATATCAACATCGGTATGATCACCACTTCTGAAATCAAGATCTCCATCACCGTAGATGAGAATGACATCGAGGAAGCTGCACGTGTTGTCCACTCCGCATTCGACCTCGATAAGAAGCCTTCACTCTAAGTCCCTCATCGGGCAAAATCTAGCTCGCCTTGACCCCTTATCCACTATCCAATCTATGAGTAAGAACTCCAGCTTTGCAGAAATTGCCGATGTTATCAGCAGTCACAACTCCTTTGTTATCCTCAGCCACATTCGCCCAGATGGTGATGCCATTGGCTCTACCATAGCGATTGGCCATGCGCTGGAGCAGATGGGTAAAACCGTCTACTACATCAATGAGGATGGCGTGCCTGATAACCTGAAGTTCCTTCCCGGAAGTGAGAAGGTGACCCTTCCGCCAGCAGAGCCACTCGACGTGCAGATTGCTATCGCAGTCGACTGCGCTACGAAGCCACGCCTTGGTGACAACGCTCTCAATGCCGCCTCGAAGGCAAAGACATGGATCAATATCGATCACCATGTTTCCAATCCTAAGTATGGCGACTATAATCACATCGACTCGATCTCACCAGCGACAGGTCAGATTCTCTACAATCTCATCACAGATCAAGAGCTTCCCTTTTCTGAACTCACTCGTGACTCCATCTATGTGGCCGTCTCCACCGATACGGGATCATTTCAGTATTCGAATACCACAGCCGCTACCTACAAAATGGCTGCTGACCTCGTTGAGCGCGGTGTTAATGTCGGCGAAATCAATGCCCTCACCTACGATAGTAATCCCTACCGTCGTATAGAGCTTCTGCGCTCACTACTTAACACCCTCGAACTCAGTGAGAGTAAGAAAGTAGCTGACTGGCAACTCCTCAACACCGTCAAGCTAGAGTATAAGCTCAAGCCTGAGGATAGTGAGGACCTCATCGACCTTATTCGAGGTATTGAGGGCGTGCTTGTAGCAGCCTTTTTCGAAGAGCTCCCTGATGGCAAAATTCGTGTTTCACTACGTGCTAAGGACGACTCCATGGACTGCAGTGAAGTCGCTGGCATCTTCAAAGGTGGTGGCCATAAGCGAGCAGCAGGCATCCGCATGGACGGCCCTATTGCCGAGGCACGCACGAAGGTCCTCGCCGCCGTCAATGAGGCAATCGGCTGCTAAAGCCCATCCCCTTCCACCTCATGGAACTCAACCCTAACGACCCCTGTGGTGTCCTGCTCATTGATAAAGAGCCAGACATGACATCTCATGACGCTGTAGCGATTTGCCGTCGGCAGCTACGCTTTAAGAAAATCGGTCACTGCGGCACACTCGATCCGATGGCCACTGGTCTTCTGATGCTCGTTATTGGTAAAGCCACCAAGATACAGGATCTCCTTATGTCTGAAAACAAGCAATACCTTGGCACCATGACACTGGGTATCACCACAGGTTCTCAGGACAAGGAAAGTGACATCGTCGAGCAGAAGGAAGTTCCTGCATTTAGCGACGAGGAAATCGATGCTGGATTCAGGAAATACCTCGGTGACTTCGAGCAGATACCTCCGATGGTATCAGCGATTAAGAAAAATGGCGTCCCCCTCTACAAGCTTGCCCGCAAGGGAATCACCGTAGAGCGTAAGCCACGTGCCATCCGTGTCGACAGCTACACACTCGACCGTATCGCAGTGCCCGAAGTCGACTTCACCGTCAACTGCTCTAAGGGCTTCTACGTTCGCACTTACGCCCATGACATCGGTCAAGACCTCGGCTGTGGCGCACACCTCTCAGCACTACGCCGCACCCAGTCTGGTAAATTCCACGTCGACGGCGCCATGACAGCCTCCCAGCTGAAAGAAGCGAGCGCTGATGACATCAGAGACTCTCTCATCTCCCTCTCAGAGCTATCGCTCATGCGAGGAGCCTAGTAGTGTCATCCTCAGCGGTCATGTAGCCATCAGGCTACAGCGAGAAAAATCACCTTATTTCAATCATCGAAGTCATCCATAGCTTGCCAAGTGGCTCCTCTGGCACTCTACTAGCAGCGGATACATTCAGGCAGGTTTATTTCACTAGCGTAGCTCGATAGCACCTCGTAAAGTCAACGCTACCTTAGTAACACTTCATCGACTTCTACTCACTTTCCTAAATTCCCATGAATTACGACTCTCTCATCACCAAACGCCGCGAACGCTTCGCTGAAGTAGAATCTCTCATCACGGACCCAAATCTTTTCTCCGATCAGAAGAAGGCTACCGAAACGATGCGCGAACACGGTCGATTAAAGAGCCTCCTTGAAATGTGGGATACTCTCAATACCGCCAAGACTGACCTCGCCGATAATCATGAGCTAGCCAAAGACGATGATAAGGAAATCGCAGAAATGGCCGCCATGGAAATCCCAGACCTTGAGGCGACCATCGAAAGACTCTCCACAGAGGTCCAGTATGCACTCCTCCCCCGTGATGAGGCAGAAGACCGCGACGCCCTTGTAGAAATCCGCTCAGGTGCTGGTGGTGACGAAGCCGCTATCTTCGCCGGTGAGATCATGCGCATGTATCAGCGCTACGCTGAGCTCAGAAAGTGGAAGCACGAGCACCTCGACTCCACTCCATCAGAAGCAGGCGGTTTCTCAAAAATCGTCCTCAAAGTCACAGGAGAAGAAGTATTCCGCTTCCTCAAATACGAATCAGGCGTGCACCGCGTGCAGCGAGTGCCAGCCACCGAGACCCAAGGCCGCATTCACACATCTACTGTTACGGTAGCCGTCATGCCAGAAGCTGAAGAAGTCGACGTGCAGCTCAGACCAGAGGATCTCACCATCCAAGCAACACGCGCAGGAGGCCCCGGCGGACAGCACGTAAACACCACTGACTCAGCCGTCCAAATCACCCACAACCCTACTGGCATCCAAGTGAAGTCACAGGACGGAAGATCTCAGACTCAGAACAAGGAAAAGGCCTTTGAAATCCTCCGTGCTAAGATCTTTGAAATCAAGCAGCGTGAGCAAAGCGAGCAATACTCAGCCCAGCGTAGATCGCTCATCGGATCAGGTGACCGCTCTGAGAAAATCCGCACCTACAACTTCCCACAATCACGTATCACCGATCATCGCATTGGCTTCACCACCCATAATATGGACGGAGCCTTCGACGGAGACCTCTTCGAGATTACAGATGCTCTTCAGCAGGCAGAAATGCTCCAGCGCCTCGAAGAAGCCGGCATGGAGTAATGACTCTCCCGCTATCTCCTCCTCTCAGTGGCCCGCGCCCACACTAAGGCCAGATCAAGTGCCCCACACCGTGGAGGAATAATCCCACCAGCCCGCCTATCAAGGTGCCGTTGATTCGGATAAACTGCAGATCAGAGCCGACTTGGTTCTCTAGCTTCTTCATCAGCGTGTCTGCATCCCACTCCTCAATGGTAGTGCGTATCATCGTCTGCAGGTAGTCACCATGCTTGGTCAAAATATCCGATAGAGCCTCAAGTAAGGTAGACTCAATATTCTCAGCCAGATCAGCATCCTCCACCACAGCCCCCCCCAGAGAAGCAATCATCCCCCCCAGATAGTGGGCGGTCACAGGAGTGTCACTTGCCAGATCAGCATCCAGACTCCCACGCAGCTGCTGCCATAGCCTACTAGCCAGCTCAGCACTCTGCTTATCACCTAGCCACTGCTCACGCAGTCCCTCAAGTTGTTCGCGCAGCCCCTCATTGGTATGAAAGTGTCCCTCTAGGCTTACTAGCTGCTCACCGATGGTATCCCAAAGTGGGGCAT
Source organism: Akkermansiaceae bacterium (assembly GCA_023301645.1). Taxonomy (GTDB): domain Bacteria; phylum Verrucomicrobiota; class Verrucomicrobiia; order Verrucomicrobiales; family Akkermansiaceae; genus Oceaniferula. The sequence continues at coordinate 344 of JALZUH010000221.1, read as the reverse complement.
CCTCGCGAGCACTCGCATCCATCAGACTCTCCGCTATATTTCCCGTAGCACGATCAGACATCACCTCCGCCAGCGTGCCGGAGAGCTTCCCGAGAATAGGCACCTTTTGCAGAGGAGCATTACTACGAGCAGCGTCATCAATATTTTCTTTATTAGCAGAAAGAGCATTGGCCAGCTGCACTAATGCTGGTGCGAGCACACGGCGGTAGCGATTACCCTGCAGTAGCCAGCTCGTCGCCTTAGCACACACCTCGTCAGGCTTCACCGTCTTCACCTGCGCGATAAAGGTATCCCGAACTAAGTGATGAGCATCATACTTCTCCATCGTATCAAGTGCGGCAGGC
>JALZUH010000220.1 GCA_023301645.1 Akkermansiaceae bacterium | reverse complement strand
ACTGAGTGTCTCTCGTGTGCCCTCCAGAGGAGCGGCGGGCGGAACCTACTGGAAATAGAAATTTCTGCAAGATCTTTCTGTATCAAATTGTCACTTTTTTACCAACACGCCGTGGAACCCCTTTGTTTTAGAGAGTTAGCAAAAACTCTAATTTAATCATTTAATGTGATGGAGGGGCAATTGCACCCTCTTCAGCTGCAGATACAGGCGTTCTTATGCTATCCACCATGTCTTGCACCTCTTTTGGAGGCGCTGGAGTGAAGGCACTAACAACAAAGCTTACGGCAAAATTGATTACCATACCTACTGCACCTATGCCCTCAGGAGATATCCCTAGAATATATTGATCTTTCGTGCCGCCCATAAACTGGAAGTAGATGATGTAGCCAAGCGTAAAGGTAATACCTGATACCATGCCTGCGATGGCACCTTCTTTATTAATCCTCTTAAAGAAGATACCCATGAGTAGTGTTGGGAAAAATGATGAAGCAGCCATTCCAAAAGCAAAGGCCACCGTTTTTGCGACAAATGCAGACGGCGGATTGATCCCAAAATAAGCAGCTATGATAAGTGCTCCCAGCGAGGCGTAGCGCGCATAGGTCATTTCCTCCTTATCTGTAAGATTTGGCTTAATGATACCTTTCATCAAATCATGTGAAACAGAGGTCGAGAGAACCAATAGTAAACCAGCTGCCGTAGAAAGCGCTGCTGCAATACAACCCGCCATCAATAAAGCGATGACCCACTGCGGTAGTGATGCCATATGTGGATTAGCCATCACCATGATGTCCGTCCCGAAGTAGAGTTCATTGGGGTTACTCTCATCAATTTGATTGGAAACGATCCGTTCACCGCTCTTCCCGCGCGACTCCTGTAAAAGATTTGGCTTACCTATAAATACATTACCTGACTTCCCTGAAGCTGATTTTGCTGGCCCGAAATACTGGATCCTCCCGTCGCCATTTTTATCCACCCATGACATTTGAGCGGTATCTTCGAAATCCTTAAACCATTGAGGAGCCTCCTTGTAACTAGTTTGATGTAGCGTCTCGATAAGGTTGACCCTAGCAAATGAACCAATAGTCGGTGCCGTAAGGTAGATCACAGCGATAAACAACAGCGTCCATGCCGCCGACTTCCGAACTGCCCGCACATCCTTTACGGTGAAAAAGCGAACGATCACATGAGGTAACCCCGCAGTGCCACACATCAAGGCTGCTGTAACGCAGAACATATCTACTTTCGACATCGACCCAGAGGTAAACTCCTTAAAGCCTAAATCAGTGTTGATCGTATTAAGTCGATCCAGAAAGGGCTCAACTGCACCTCCACTACCAGCTGTGTAATCCCCTATCAGGCCTAGCTGAGGAAATATATTATTAGTCAGAGCAATGGAGATGAAGATAGCCGGAATCGTATAGGCAAATGCCATGACACAATATTGCGCCACCTGCGTGTAGGTAATCCCCTTCATCCCCCCGAGACCGGCATAGAAAAATACAATACAAGCACCAATAATAACCCCCCAGGCCTTAGTGATACCAAACAGCTGAGAGAACACCAATCCCACTCCTCCCATCTGCCCCATGATATAGGTCATACAGATAAATATAGCACAAATCACAGCTACTAATCTCGCCACCTTAGAGTAATAACGATCTCCAATAAAATCGGGCACAGTCGCCTTACCGAACTTCCTCAAAAAAGGAACCATCAGAACCGTCAGCAAAACAAACCCACCTGTCCACCCCATCAGAAAGCGCGAGCCGTCATAACCACTAATGGCCACAGTGCCCGCCATAGAAATAAATGTCGCTGCTGACATCCAATCAGCCGCCGTAGCCATGCCGTTAGCAAAAGGAGAAACTCCACCTCCTGCTGTATAATATTCCTTTGTCGAGCCTGCACGAGACCTCACGGCAATGACAATGTAGAGAGCAAACGAAAGACCTATAAATAAAAAGTTCCAGCTATCTTGACTCATTTATTTACTCTCCTTTGAATTTGCTGCGAACTCACTATCCAATTTATTCATCACCCAAGTGTAACCAATAAGAATAGCGACAAATGAAATAATAGAACCTTGCTGAGCCATCCAGAAACCAAATGGCGCATTACCCACTTTAGGGAAATGAAGATCAAGCCAGTCGCGAAACAAAATACCGCAACCAAAGCTGACAACAAACCAAACCAAGAGGATCCCCCCCAGCCAACAAAGATTCTTTTTCCAATAGCGAGTAGCCGCCTGATGAGTAGATGATGTATTCATATAAATAGATATCCCACCCTCATAGCCCAATCCCAACCAGAAAGGAATCTAGAAATACAAAATAATGCGGATACCTGACGTGCCCATGAGTTGACAAATCAACAATCACATGTGATTGATTGACTCATGCAAACCGAGATCATCACCAACCGCGAAGTAAATGCCGTGCAAATCCCAAGCGGTGACCCATTCACCCTACCAGCAGGCACAGCCGTCATCATCACTCAGACTCTCGGCGGATCATACACCGTAGCCACTCAGTCTGGCCTCGCTCGCATCTCATCTGATGACGCCGACGCACTCGGCATGGATGAGAACTCAGCGGAGAAAAACACCGAAGACGCACTCGGCGCAGATGCCAGCATGGAAGACCGCCTCTGGCATCAACTAAAGCAAGTTTTTGACCCAGAAATACCAGTAGACATCGTCAATCTTGGCCTAGTCTACGACTGCTCACTCGATGAAGAAGAAGGCAAAACCGTCGCCAATGTCAAAATGACACTCACTGCACCTGGCTGTGGTATGGGACCAGTCATCGCAGCCGACGCCCAGTCGCGCATGATGACTATCGACGGCGTCGACGATGCCAAAGTTGACCTCGTATGGGAGCCAGCATGGAATCAAGACATGATCTCTGAAGAAGGTCGCATGAAGCTAGGAATGATCTAATCCATCCACCTAGTAGAAACACACTCTGCAACAAGCAGCCGACCCATTCACATTGGCTACAGCCACATTACCCCCACTCTAAGGGATCCACCTTATAGTAGCTACACATCTGAGCATAGACCTCTGGGTAATGCTTCTTTAGCTTTGCAGGCTTTTCGTAAAACGTCTCTGTGCCCACGGCAAAGAACTCCGCAGGATTCGTCCCTCCATAGGGATCGATCACTGTTCGCTTACCCTTATCGAGCTTCCTCTGGAATCTCCCATAAGCCTTGCTAAAGACACCCGCCCACTCACGGTAGGCTAGTCTACCCTCCAGCTCAGGCACACCATCGGCAGCACCATCTACTTGATCGAGCTGATGGGAGAATTCATGCAGAGAAACATCATGCCCATCCTCATCATTTCGGCCACCTGAGACGACACTCTTCCACGCCAGGATCACACTCCCCGAGCCCCAGCTCTCCCCCAGACGCACGCTTTCCTTACCGTGCTCATCTTTAGCCTTATAGGCAGAAGGATAGAGAAGAATACTCCTAAGCTTCCTATAAAAATCATGCTTACGATTCAGTAATAATAAGCACGCCTGCGCAGCAATCACCCGCTTCATATGCTCGGTCACCGCCTCAATCCCCCCACAAGGCTCAAAAGACTTCTCATTGATAAATACATGTATCAGTCCCTCCAGCTCATCTCTTAGAGGTTCTGGCAGTTTTGCAAAAATCACAAAATCACGCGCCAGCTCAGAGCGCTCATCCTCAGTGAGCCTCATACCTAGCCACTCCGCTCGGCGGCGACGTTTCACCCCGCCAAAAAAGCCAAAACCTATCACCCCAATCGCCACCAAACTTCCTATTATTATAAACATTACACCTTACGTTTATTCCATTCTAATAAAGACTCATAGCTCACCCCACTTCCACCGAAGATATCCAGAGCACTCCCCACGGTAACATCCACATTACCACCACTGCGATCTGCCACTAATAACACATCATCCATTCCAGAAACACCACCAGCATAAGTCATAGGAACCCCTGCCCAGCCACCGAGCTCCTCCACCAGCTCAGCATCGATGCCATTGCACAAGCCCTCTACATCTGCTGCGTGGATCAAATACTCAGACGTCCACTCAGCCAATGTCTCCAAGGTCGGATGCGTTACATCTATATTAGTGAGTGTTTGCCAGCGATTCATCGCCACCGTCCAGCCCGTCTTCGTCCGTCGGCAGCTGAGATCGACCACAATATTCTCACGACCCACCTCAGCAGCGAGCTCGCGCAGGTTCTTCTCAAGAAACCTCCCGTCAGAATCAAAAAGCGAAGACGTAATAATAATCTGGGACGCACCAGCCTCCAGCCACTCCACCGCATTTCGAATATTAATTCCACCTCCAATCTGCATCCCATTTGGCCATGCTGATAATGCCTCACGCGCCGCATCCCTATTACCCGCACCAAGCTGAATAACATGCCCGCCAGTAAGCCCCCCCTCTCGATAAAGCTCCGCATACCACTCCGCCGACTTCTCAGATACAAAGTTCTCCTTTGGCCCCGCCCCACTATCGCGGAGAGTCCCCCCCACAATCTGCTTCACGTGCCCCTCATGGAGATCAATACAAGGTCGAAACTTCGTCATAAACAGAAGCTATAAAACTTTCCCCGCATTAACAAGAATTAGAGCACACTTTAAAGATCAGCCAGCGCATCCTCCAAAAGCTTCAGATAATCCTCGCGCGCCACCTCCATACCGCCAAACTGCTTTAAATGCTCCGTCATCCACTGCGTATCTAGCAGCAAGAAATCATTCTCCCGCATCCACTCTACCAAATACACCAGAGCAATCTTACTAGCATCGCTCTTCCGAGAAAACATACTCTCACCGAAGAAAGCCCTCCCCAGAGACACACCATAGAGACCGCCCTGTAATCCATCCTCATCCCAGCACTCCATCGAATGCGCAAACCCCTTCTCATGGAGAAGGCAGTAGCTCTCAATAATAACAGGATCAATCCACGTATCCTCCCGCTCGCCACAGCCAGCCATCACCTCACGGAAAGCCGTATTTAATCGCAACTCGAAAGGTTTTTTCCGCAGACTCTTGCGTAATCCTCTAGGAATATGAAACCTCTCATTCAGAGGTATCACACCGCGCACCCTCGGACTATACCAAGAGATCTCCCCGTCCTCCGCCATTGGGAAAACACCCTCTGCATAAGCAGAAAGCAAAACATCAGGCGGGATGATCTTCATAGCTGTTAAGGCCTCAGTGCTAGCTATTCCAACCTACCGTGACCATCGAGCCTATGCCCAAGCCAAAACCTCAGCCAAAACCAAAGCTCTAGCCCAGACAGGCCCTCAAATTACAATCTCAGCAGAGACCCAGGCCTATCCTAGCTTTCCAATGCAGCGATTCGATTAAGAACCTCCTCATAACCCTCCATCACACCACCAAGATCCTGGCGGAAACGATCCTTATCCATCTTCTCACCTGTCTCGATATCCCACAAACGGCAAGTATCAGGGCTGATCTCATCAGCGAGGACAATCTTATCTGTGCCATCCTTCGTGCGGCCAAATTCGATTTTAAAGTCAACCAAAGTAAGTCCACACTGCTTGAAGAAATCAATCATCACAGTATTTACTACCAGCGCCTTCTCCTTAAGCTCAGCACACTCCTCAGGAGTTGCCAGCCCAAGCTCACGCGCGTAGTCGGTATTAATGATCGGATCACCAAGCTCATCTGACTTATATGAAAATTCCACAATCGGAGCATTAAACATCAAGCCCTCATCCACACCCATACGCTTACAGAATGAGCCAGCCGCAATATTGCGAACAATCACCTCGACCATGAGAATATCAACCGCCTGCACATCCAGATTTACATCATCTACATCTGCAACCAAGTGAGTCTCTACCCCCTTAGCCTCCAGCATACGATACATCGCAAGAGTGATTGCCTTATTAAGTTTCCCCTTATTTTCGAACTCAGCCTTCTTTTCAGCATTAAATGCCGTCGCCTCATCCTTATACTCCATACGTAAAACATTGGCGTCGTCTGTTGTGTAGAGCCTCTTAGCCTTTCCTTCGTAGAGTGGTTTCATAGAAGTTTGTTAATTCAGCAGCCATCTATGGTCAATCTTAACAGAACAAAAAAGCGAATTAACTTCGCCTATGGCCACTTTCAAGAAGACTTTGGCTCGACATACCCGCCTGCCGCTTCCACTCTGCACATATGCAAGAAACAACGGAAAAAATGAGAGCTTTCCTCCAGTTTATCACCCTCCAATTTATCGAGCACCCAGAGCAAGCACAGCTCCGTGTCGCCGAAACAGAAGGAGACCGCATCAGCTTCCGCCTCATCGTCGCCCAATCAGATGTTCCCATGCTCATCGGTCGTAATGGCTTTACCGCCAGTGCCATCCGCAATGTGCTCAAAGCAGCAGCCAGCCGAGACGGCATCCAAGCAAGCCTCCAGATCTACTCTCACGAAGAAGAGCGCCAGCGCATGGCTGAGACAGAAGCCCAGCAAATTATCGACGACGGCTCAGACCCCATGTCGGAGTAAGCAGTCAGATTTGAAAATCGACTCTTTAGTAGTCGACTAATAATCACCAGCCCTCTTATTGACTCTACCCACGACCTCACTACATGATAGCCCCGCGCCTATTCAAAACGCTAAGACTCAACCTGCTGGTCGTCATAGGCATCTTACTCGGCAGCGTCATCGTAGGCCTCTATCACCTGAATCAAAATGGACTCAGCAGCCAGTGGCGAGGTCGTATCGCACAAGAATTAGAGACCCTAGGTATCACCGCTGACTTCCAAGCACTTCGATTAGATTTCACCAAAGGCCTCACCGCACAGGGCGTGCGCATCTACTCCGACGGCAGTAGAGAAAACACAGTAGCTACCCTAGACCACCTCATACTCGACCTTGATAAAACCAAGTTCCTTCGAGGTATCCTACGAGTCAATAACGTATCGCTTAAGCAGGCGACCATCGCCCTCCCACTAGCACCCGAAGACCCTCAGTCGGAGCAGCTATCCATCCACGACCTTAGTGGCCAAATCTACATCACCAACAAAAACTCCCTCGATGCCACAAACATCGTAGGCAAGCTCGCAGGCATCCAGCTCGACATCGACGCACATGTATTTAGCACCTACAAAGCTGGCAAAGCCAATCAGCTAAACTCAGCAAGTCAGCAGACACGCATCCATCAGATATCGAGCCTCCTTGAGCAGCTCAAGCAATGGCAATGGCCAGCAGAAAACCCACCCCTGCTAACTGCCCATATATCAGGGAATATCCACAAGAAGCAATCCCTCATCATTAACTTCTCACTCGACGCCACTGAGTTAGAACACACACACAGCACAGCTGAGACTAGTGCTCCAAAGCCGCAAAAACTCGAAAAGCTCACTATTAAAGGCAGCTACAAAAACCAACTAGTCACCCTAGAGAACCTCTCCATCACCGAATCCACCGGCTCACTCACTGCGCGTGGCAGCTACCACCCCACCCTCCGACAGGGCAATTTCCGCCTATCATCTCAGGTAGCCATTCAGCCCCTTGCCAAGCGCTTTCTCAATATCAATACAGCGGAAACCATCGACTTCACCACCCCACCAAAGATCGAAGGAAATGGCCGAATTGAAATCAATGAAAACAACCAAGTTCACCTCCAACTAACTGGCAAACTGACCACCGACGAGCTCACCATTCTAGGGTCACCACTCAGAGCACTCACTACTGAGTTCACTACTGAGTTCACCGACCAAGACACCAAACTCTTCCTCACCAACCTCAAAGCCCTCTCACCCAGAGGACATGAAGACGGGCAAGGGCAAATCACAGGCCGCCTACTCCTCGACGATGAGCTCATTCGCTACGAGCTAGAGTCCACTCTCCCCGCCTCAAGCTACACACCATTACTCCACCATCACACCCTAGCTAAGATACTCAGTGACACCAGCTACTCACAAGCATCGAGCATCTACATCCTCTCCGAAGGGCAAATCAGCCGCGACACCCCCAATCAATGGAAAGCCGAAGGCTACATCAACCTGCAAAACATAAGCTACAATAACAGCCCCCTCAAAGCACTCAGTGCCAACTACCAAACCAGCAACAATAGTAGTTCACAAACATCCACACTCAGCAACATCCAAGCTGACTTCGACTACTTAGACTACCAGCTTTACCATACCTATGACGGCCCCTCATCTGGCCAGATTCAGGTGCAATCCATTACCCTCGACACCACCGAAGGTGCCTCCAGAGCCTCTATTGACAATATGCACGGACGCGCATGGCCAGCCCCAATTGTCCGATTATTCGCCCCAACAGCGGCTGACCACATAGAGAGCTACCGATTTCGCCGCCCGCCAAGCCTCACTGCAAGTGGCACGATTATCACACCAGCGTCAGAAGAAAACACCCCCTCTGAAGCCACCCGTCTCGCCATCAACCTAACTAGCCAAGACACCACCGACTATCTATGCTTAGGAAGAGAGCTACCACTTGAAAACCTCCAGACAAAGGTGCTCATTGACGCAAAGAGCATCACATTAAACGAACTCAGCTTCCAGCTCTACCAGGGATTCTTCCAAGGCAGACTCACCACCAGTATCCCTTACACGAGTGACAGCCACTACCGTGGAAATTTCAGCTGGAGCGACCTCTCACTCCAGCAAATCGGGCGCCGCTATAGCCTCCCAAGATCAAGTAATGGAACACTCAACGGCACGACCGAATTCCATGGCCAATGGTCACAAATCGACACGCTCAATGCCTCGGGCAAGGTCCAGCTCAACAATGCCAATATCCTCACCCTACCCGTCCTCAGCTCAATCACCCCGCTACTAGCAGAGTCCCTCGGACAAGATCAGCTCACCGCTCATCACACGGGTATTAGCACATCGAGCTACACCATCAAAAACGGAATCCTGCACACACCAAAGCTATCCAGCTCAACAGCCGATTTAAGCTTCAGCGCAGCCGGGAGTCTCAACCTTGCCAACCGCAGCATCGACATCACCGCAAAAACACAGCCAACCAGACAATCAGGTTCACACGAAGGTCAAGACTCAGAATCAACCATCAATTCAGTGCTAACATTCCAAGCTAAAGGATCACTTAGCCAGCCTCAGTGGCAGCAAGTCCTCCCACCACAGCCTCCAGCAGAAGACTCTGACCAGTAGGAGTAAATAAGCAGTTACCCAGAAGCTGATGGAGCAGAGCCATCGACAGTAACATCAGCAAGCTCAGCACAAGTAACGACTCCGACCTCAAGTCCCCCCCTCTACTTAAACACACGCGGCGGCGAAGACACCTATGAGAATGAGCCCTATTGTTTTCATTGAACCTAATATTAATATTTTATACCAGCGATGACAACCTTGTCATGCATCTGCAGCCTTAAGTTATAAAGAACTCCGTATAGAAACCCACTAAAAGGCTAGCCTCAGTCACCCTAGTCAATAGCCATTCATACTGACTTCCACCTTGCAAAGGGCTAAAAATTCATCATTACTACAAAACGCTTTTATAAGCATCGTTACCACGACGCACAAACAATTCACTCAGCCCACTCCAATGCTTGAGAATCATCCACAGCAAGAAGCAACCACTTTCACAAGCAAGCTCTACGCCGCGCTCAGAAAAAGCCCTAAAAGAATCGTCTTTGCAGACGGCGAAGACATACGCGTCATTAACGTAGCTGCACGCATGGTTGCCATGCAAATCAGTGTCCCCATACTCATTGGCAATCGAGAAAAGATCTACGCCATGGCTCAGGAAGCAAGTATCTCCATGGTCTTTATCAGTGTTATCGAACCAGCCAAGTCCTCTGACCTAAAGCTCTTTTGTGATCGCATCAAAAAGGTGTCACGCTTCCAGAATCGCGTCCTCAATGACCCTGAAGAGCTGATGAGTCGCCCTCATAATTACGCAGCCATGATGGTGCAGTATGGTCACGCCGATGGCATGATCGCCGGCAACGCATCACTACCAAGCTCGGTTTTCCGCGCCACCATGACGATGATGAAGCCACTCCCCCACGTGCCGAAGATCTTTGGCGCTATGATTCTAGTGGCTCCTCATCTGCCAAACTTCGGCCACGAGGGCATACTCTTCTTAGCTGACTGCGGCGTCATTCCAGAGCCAACGGTCGAAGAGCTAGCAGCCATCGCAGTAGAAACGGGCAAGCTCGCCTACTACTTCCTCGACCGCAAACCCCGCGTAGCCATGCTAAGCCACTCCACAAACGGTAGCGCCCCAACGCACTCAGCCAAAAAAATGGCCGCCGCCAAAGAGCTCGCTCGCATGAAAGCTCGTGACGCTGGACTAGAGCTAACCATCGACGGAGAGGTCCAAGCCGACGTAGCCATCGACCCTTCTGCCGCAGAGCTTAAGCAGCCAAATACTGCGCCTAAAAATGCTGCAGACGTGCTTGTTTTCCCTAATTTAGATGCAGGTAACATTTCCCTCAAGCTGCTACAGCACGTCGGAGGTGCTCAGAACTACGGACAGCTCATCATGGGCCTAGCGCGCCCAGCGGCACAGGTGCCCAGAACCGTGACAGAGGAAACACTACTAGGCACTGCTGCCATCGTCGGTAATGAAGCCATTAAGTTCAATCAGCTCTTCAATCAGCCGCACTAGGCTACTTGAAACAGTCGCTACCCGAAGCAGCTCAAAGCTTTCTATTAAATATCTTTCCCAAGCATGCGATCAATTTTGGTCACTAGCTTGTGTGGACACCTACCGCGTTGGTATTTGTTCCACATGATTTCACGTAGCTTTTCCAATAACTCTACGGGGATAGGATCGTAATGAGTCCACTCCTCCTCATCCTTCCTCTGCGAGGCTAGCGTCCACTGACCAGCGTGATACATACCACGGAAATAGGTCTTGCCGATTTCATCCTCTTCTCTCCACTCGTGCTTCTGCATGGCAGCATGCTATAGCGTAATTACTACGGTGGGCAAAAGTTAAATAGGCAAAATTATAGGTAGAGCAGGCAAGAACCTCGTGAGAGGTCTTGCAAACCCCCTGCCAAACAGATCGTTGACGCCTTCTATTTTATGGCCCAGTATCTGTTTGTGAAATTTGGAGCCCCATATTTACGATCTCTCTCCGACTCCATCTTGAAGCTCATTTACCCCTCAAGCTGTGAGCAATGCGGCTGCCGCCTCAATTCAGGGTGGAGTATCTGCGCCTCGTGTCGCGATGCTTTCCTAGAAGTCCGCCAGCCCATGTGCTCGGTCTGCGGTCGCTGCTATGAAGGTGCCATTTCCAGTGAATTCGACTGTCCTAACTGCCGTCAGCGCAAGCTCGCATTTGACTTTGCACGTGCGGCCTACCAAGGCTCTGAAGAGACGCTAAGTCTCGTGCACCAATTCAAATACCAACGTCAAATCCATCTATCCAAGGAACTCGGCAGACTCACCTCGATCGCCCTCACCGACTCTCGCTTCAGTCCCTATTTAGAACATGGCATCCTCATCCCCGTGCCTCTGCATTGGCGAAGATACCGCAAGCGCAGCTTCAACCAAGCCGAAGAAATCGCCCGCAGCCTCACGGCACTCAGAAATGACCTGACCATGCTCAACGCACTCAGAAGAATCCGCTACACAGAGACACAAACCGACTTCAGTAGAGCAAAGCGACTCCAAAACCTCAAAGGGGCATTCGAAGTAAACACCAAGTATCTCCAGCACATTAAGCAGCGTCCCCTCATCCTACTAGACGACGTATTCACCACAGGTGCCACAGCTAACGAATGCGCAAAAACCCTACGCCAAGCAGGAGCATCTAGCGTGGCTATTTTGACCCTAGTGAGAAGCTAGTTACCCTCCCAGAGCCTTGCTTTCAGGGCATTGGCCGCACCATTTGCCGCAGCGTTTTTCTTACTATCACCGTGACCCTCAGCGAGTTTTTCACCCTTCCAGATCACCTTGATTACAAATTTCTTATCGTGATCAGGACCACTCTCGCTGATCACATCGTAGACAGGTGCTTGGGGTGCGATTTTTTGCAATATCTCCTGAAGTTTTCCTTTCGGATTACTCTCTTCTGGCGATTCCACGATTTGTAAGATCGAATCAGCTGACACATTAAGGATCATGTCACGCGCTGGGACAATACCACCATCAAGGTATATCGCACCAGTGACCGACTCGAAGGCATCAGCCAGTGTTGACGCTCTATCGCGCCCACCTGAGCTTTCCTCCCCCTTACTTAGAATCATAAAATCACCAAGCCCCATACTGCGAGCGAACTTTTCTAGAGCTGTTTTGGATACTAGCCTAGCCCGTAGCTGAGTCAGACGCCCTTCTGGGAAATCTGGGAACATCCCGTAGAGCTTTTCTGTGAGCACTAGCTGAAGCACAGCGTCACCTAAGAACTCCAGTCTTTGGTTATTGCCCTGCTTCTTCTTGAGCTCATAGGCCATACTCGGGTGCGTCAGTGCCTCGGTGAGTAAATCCTTATTTTCAAACCGATAGCCAATTACCTCTTCGAGTGCCTGCATGAGGACTCTATTTAGGCTCTATAGCCGTTATATTCCAGCCGAAACACACATATCTTCACATTCGAGCCACGTAACTTCTCAGTCTACAGCACAGGCTCTACATATTTTTCTTTGCCGCTTCGCTAACCAAGTTCGTTGAGTTCAGCCATACTTGAGCTCCTTGAGGATCACGTTTTTTCCAGTTCTTATAAGTATCTCTGACGAGTCTATTTCTTCGCTTCACATGAGTCATTGTGCTGGCCCACTCCAGTGCATACTCAGGCTCAGCATCATCAAAATTATAAACCATCGACCGCACGGCCGAATCCCGCTGATTCCCGCTTGGTATACTGTTTACATAGTTGGCTACATCATCAGGGCTCTTTTCTACCCACTTATCGACTAAGGTATAAATAGACCTGTTGATCTGAGCCTCGTCCGTCAGAGTGCTAATCCAGTTAATGCCCTGCTGTGGATCAGTCTCTGCATATTTCTCGGCCACCTCACCATAAACAGTCAAATCGACACGGTCAGAGGGGATACGATTTATCGCAGCGATAGCCCCCTCCAGGTCTTCATTCACCCATTCATTAAGCACATTCTTCATCATCGCATCTGCAATAGAGCTCTGAGGCTGGGACAATGCTAAATCCACCCCTTTCTGCGGATCTTTCTCACCTAGCTCCCTACCAATTGACCACATTGCACTCTCGATACCTTTTGTAGGCTCTTGAGTAAAAGCAAACTGCGCTGCCTCAATTGGGTCTTTATTTGACCAGCTTGAGAGTAATCGACTCACAGCCCCATTCCATAGC
>JALZUH010000219.1 GCA_023301645.1 Akkermansiaceae bacterium | reverse complement strand
ATACTCTTTCTAACTAATCTATCCGCTCTTGTTACTGCCGTGGCGCTTCTAGCTACTAGTCTGTTTCTCGATCGTGACGATTTGCTCAAAGTTGGCTTCGCATTCTTTATCCTCTACCTCCTCTCTTTTCTGTTATTTACCGTTCTCAGCTTTAACTGGAAATGCCCTCTTTGTGTAGGTGCTGTTTGGAAAAACACGACATGCCGACGCAATAAAAATGCCGTTAAATTCCTAGGGATCAGCTACCGATTGGGTGTAGCCGTATCGGCACTAACAGGCCAACCATACCGCTGCCCGTATTGTGGCGAGAAATTCAGCACCACTAAGACGCGTCGCTAATTCATCTAGCAGACGTATCAGTGCTTGAAATAATAACAGACTCCATGCAGTTTCTCTCTCATGAGCAGTGAGAAAATCGATGTCCGCTACGTAGCTAATTTAGCACGTATGAATGTCAGTGATGAAGAATGCGTAACCTTCCAAGGCCAGCTAGAAACTATTCTAGGCTTTATTGAGCAGCTTAAAGATGCAGATGTCGACGACGCCGACCTCACCACCCATGTCAATCCCATCACAGATGAGCTACGTGAAGACATCTCCCGTGACGGACTCGAACAGAAAGATCTCATGCAGAATGCCCCTGATAGTGCACTAGGCCAGATTCGTGTCCCTAAAGTCGTGGACGCTTAATCTGCTCGCTCCCCATCTTTCCTTTTCATTTCTATAGGCTTCATCCCATCAGACACTAAAACTTCCTCCCAAGACCACCATGTCCCTTCATTTAGAAAGCATTTCTAGTCTACGTAAGCAGCTCACTAGCGGAGATATCGCTCCCAGTGACATCCTCGATGCCCTATCCGAGTCAATCGCTACGCAGAACCCTGCTATCAACGCCTACTTATCCTATGACCTTGAGACGGCCAAAAAAGATGCCAATGCCGCCGACCTCAGCAAACCTTTAGGAGGCATCCCCATTGCCATTAAAGACAACATTAATGTGCAAGGCCAGCCCTGCACCTGTGGCTCAAAGATCCTCGATGGCAGCTACCAGTCCCCTTACAATGCGACCGTTATTAACAATCTCATCCAGTCAGGAGCCATCCCCTTTGGTAGAGTCAATATGGATGAATTCGCAATGGGCTCCACCACAGAAAGCTCAGCTTTCGGTAAGACTCATAACCCGCGCGACCTAGACCGCACCCCCGGTGGTTCATCAGGCGGATCGGCAGCCTGTGTGGCAGCCAATATGGCTATTGCAGCACTCGGATCTGATACAGGTGGCTCAATCAGACAACCAGCTAGTCACTGCGGTGTAGTAGGGCTCAAGCCCTCCTACGGTAGAGTTTCCCGCTATGGACTCGTAGCCTTTGCCTCCTCTCTTGACCAGATCGGCCCCCTCACCCAAAACGTCGAAGACTCCGCAATCATACTTAATGCTATTTCAGGCCATGACGCGATGGACTCCACCTCAATTCGTGATGAGGCTCGTGACTTCACCGCAGGTATAAACGACGGTGTTAAAGGCATGAAGCTCGGCATCCCCAAAGAATACTTTGGCGAAGGAATCCATCCCGATGTGCGCGCTCAGGTGGACAAAGCCATTAAAGGCCTAGAGGCAGAGGGAGCTGAAATAGTCGATATTTCACTCCCCAACTCAGCCTACGCAGTCGCAGCATACTACATCATTGCTCCAGCAGAAGCCTCATCAAACCTCTCTCGCTTTGATGGCATTCGCTACGGCCACCGCACAGAGAAGCCCAGTGATATACTCGACCTTTATAAAAGCAGTCGCGCTGAAGGCTTCGGCTCAGAAGTGAAGCGTCGTATCATTCTCGGCACCTACGTGCTCTCATCAGGATACCATGACGCCTACTACAATCGCGCGCAGAAGGTCAGGACCCTCATTCGCAAAGAGTTTGAAGAAGTGTTTCAAAAAGTAGACGCTATCATCTCACCGGTCACCCCTACAGCGGCACCCCTACTCGGAGCAGATAAGAATAACCCGCTGCAGCAATACCTTGCGGACATCTACACCATTTCAGCGAACCTCGCTGGCATTCCAGGTATTAGCGTGCCCTGCGGGACAGTCACTTCTGAGAGCAATACCCAACTTCCCGTAGGATTACAAATTCTGGGTGCCCACATGGACGAGCAGACCATTCTGCGCGTTGGGCAAACAGTAGAAACTATCTCTTCATAAAATTCTAACCTTGCAGCACGTCCAGCCCTCTATTAACCAAAGATATGTCAACGGCATTACCTCCAAGACCTTCAAGACCTCGTAGCGTCACCAAACGAGCTTTCATCGTCATTGTAGCTTCTGAGTATAATGAACTCTATACTAAAGCTCTCATTGATAATACCAGAGAGGAGCTTGAAGCTCTGACAGAAAACTCGCAGGTTCGACTCGTGCGAGTGCCTGGTGCCTACGAAATCCCAGTCGCGGTAGAGGCTATTCTTAGACAAGAAGAGCCTAGCTGCGTGATTACACTCGGACTCATTATCAAAGGGCAAACCGCTCACGGTGATATGGTTGCAGAAAGTGTCACTCACGCACTACAGACTATTGCCGTCAATCATGCCACCCCTGTTATTCATGAAGTCGTTCTTGTAAGCGACGAAAAACAAGCCTATGCACGCTGCATCGGAAGCGACCTCAACCGAGGCCGTGAAGCAGCACGAGCTGCAGTTTCCATGATCGATACATTCCAACAAATTTCGCGTCCACCCAATGGTCGCTCCAATACACGTAATGCTTAAGCGGCGCAATATCAGAGAAACAGCCATTCAGTTTCTCTACTTTCATGACTTACAAGGTGGTATCGAAACTGCTGAGATCGAGGAATCTTTCTGGGAAATCACCCAAGAGACCAATCTAAAAAAACATCACTACGCCAGAGCTAAGGCGATCCTTCATGTAGCACAAGGTCGCTACAGCAGACTAGCAAAGCTCATCGAACAAGCTCCTGCAGTATTGGCCACCCTCAAGGCGACGCCCAATGCAGAAGCTCTTGTCAGTGCGTTGAAGAAAGTCATCTCTGAGCAGAAGCTACTCAGCGGCTATATTGACGATCTCAAAACAGCAACCAAAACCAAAGGTTCTGAAGACTTACCGGTTCATTCAATCCAAGAAGTAATCGAGGCAAACAAGCCTATCACCGCTAGTCATCAGCGCTGGCATGAGACAATACTCGCCTACCCACAGCTCCAGAATAAAATGGAGGCTATCACAGCCGCCATCAAGCATCTAGATGTCGTATCACAGCGCCTTGAGTCGATCGAAGATCCAGATTCAGCGATCACTGACTTCGCTCACCTACGTGCGAGTCACTCCGAAATAGCCATCAGCAGGCAGACGATCACCGAGCTTGTCGATCAGGTCCGCGAGCACCAAGAAGATATTGACCGCCTTCTAGCCGATACTATTGAAAACTATCAGCCAGAACGTGTCGACCTTGTAGACCGAGCCATTCTAAGACTCGCCGTATACGAAATGAATTACTGCGAGGACATTCCACGCTCAGTAAGTATCAATGAAGCTATTGAAATCGCCAAGCGATTTAGCACCACAGAGTCATCACGCTTCATCAATGGCGTGCTCGACTCCATCAAATAGCCAGAGTCAGCTCGTCACCAGTGAGATCAAGTTTGGCAAATACACCCCTGCCTCACTTACTCGACTATCTATTTATTTAATAGATTTAGCTAGCTTGCCCCTTGCAGCATAGTGTGATCAATGTTTTCTTGTGTGCAACCTTTAGCTGCTAAGGTGTTAAGTTTTAGCTATTATTTATCACATGACTACAAACATCGAGATTCACGGCGAGAAGCACATACCCAAAGCGGGCTGCCTCACCGTCGCTAGTCGACTAGATTACCAAGGCATGATGCAGCTTGCAGAGATGCTTGCTGAGCGCCCCATCACCTGGCTATGCGAAGAGAACATCTCGCTCTGTGATCAAAGCCGAAGCTATTTGGAGAACCCCTCCACGACAGCCGCCAGCTTTTCAAATACTGACGAAGACCCACAAATACTCGGTGAAAACCTCAAGCACTACCTAAAAGAAAATGGGGTCATCATCTACCTTACAGGTGATGTTTCTGCAACGATTGGCGAATCCTCTCATGTGAGTAGTCCCAACCTAAAGCTACTCTGCCAACTCGGCCTTGATATCCTGCCTCTATCTGTCAGCTATCCTAAAGAGATCACCACTGCCGCAGAAAGCTCCCAGAAGCTCCCAGAGTGCCCACTCTCCTTCTCCTTCTCGCCACTCATCACAGCTACCAAGGCAACACCCGCAGCATGGCGCGAAGCCATCCACCTAGCCGAAGAAGTAGCCATGTCGGCTCGCAGATTCCTTACTAGATCACTGGGTGAAACATTAATCCATGGTTTTAAAAACCACGGCTCTAGCACCGTGCTCCTCGACGGCACAGATGACTCATCGACTAGCTTTAATAAAGTATTTGCCGCAGCTCTAGCGCTATCTATTGAGCTCAAAAAGAGCACGACCAAAAAACGCATCGGCATCATCCTCCCCCCCGGGAAAGGTGGCATGATCGCAAACGTCGCTGTCGTATTAGCAGGCAAAGTGCCCGTAAACATCAACTTCACCGCCAGCCATGGAGCCATTCACTCCGCCATCAAACAAGCCAATATTGACCGATTCATCACTGCCGATGGATTCATGCGAAAGGTCTCCAGCTTCCCGTGGCCACCTACACGTGACCTTATCTTCATCGAGCGACTCCTACCCTCCCTCAAAAAGAAAATCATCCGCTGGGCACTAGTCGCTCGACTACTATCACCGAAGCTCCTCTGCAAAATACTCGACCTCGACAAATCCACAGGCGACGACGAAGCCGTCCTACTCTTCACCTCAGGATCATCTGGAGAGCCCAAAGGCGTGCCATTATCCCACCGAAATGTCCTCGCCAATGTCTGCCAATTTGGCAGCCGGATTAACCTCCACCCAGACTCCACCATCATGGGCTGCCTACCGCTCTTTCACTCCTTTGGCAGCACCGTCACCCTCTGGTATCCATGTATCCAAGGCATCAGCCTAGTCACCTACCCTAGCCCCCTAGAGACCAAAAGGCTAGCAGAGCTCATCAGCATGCACTCAGTCAACATGCTCCTCTCCACCCCCACCTTCCTGCGTGGCTACATGAAAAGGATCAAAGCCGAGCAGCTCGCATCCCTGCAATACGTCGTAACGGGTGCAGAAAAACTCCCCCAGTCACTCGCTAAGACCTTTCAGGAAAAGTTCGGCATCCTCCCCATGGAAGGATACGGACTCACCGAAACCTCTCCCGCAACCAACCTGAACTTACCCAATGCACCACAAGTGGACGGTAAACCCCTTATTGAGTCAAACCGCTTTGGCTCAGTCGGCAAGCTGCTCCCGGGTATTGCCATAAAAATCACCAATCCCACCACAGATGAGCCAAGCCCCATCGACACAGCAGGAATCATCTGGCTCAAAGGTGCAAACGTCTTCCAAGGCTACCTTGATAATACCAAGAAAACCAACGAAGTCATCAAAGACGGCTGGTTTAACACCGGAGACATCGGAAGAGTCGACGAAGACGGATTCCTCTACATTGAAGGCAGGCTCTCACGCTTTTCTAAAATAGCGGGTGAAATGGTCCCTCACGAAACCCTCGAAGCAGCCATCACCAAAGCTCTCGAGCTCGACCAAGACACGAAGCGACGAATCGCCGTCGTCGGTATACCTGATGAGAAAAAAGGCGAAGCTATCGCCCTGCTTTCCACCGTATGTGGTGAAACCCTCGAACAAGAATGCATCGACTTACGCTACAAGCTCATGGATGAAGGTATCCCCAGCCTATGGTGCCCGAAGAGTTTCATCCCAGTGGACGAAATACCCATCCTTGCCTCTGGTAAGCTCGACATCAAAGGCTGCCAACAATTAGCAGAAAAATCCTAGTTATTCTCCCCTCTTTCATACCGCCACCACTATGAAACACCTTCTACTCGCCGCTAGTTTACTACTCGCATCTCTCCACTCATCAACGAGCGAAGCAGCAGTGCCAAAAAACTGCACCCAAGCCATCGTAGGAGTCAGCTCAGGCTGGAACTCATCAGAAGTCACCCTCGCCATCTACGAGAAGCAAAACGGCGTCTGGAAACCACAGACAACACCATGGCGTGGCAGACTTGGTAAAAACGGACTAGCATGGGGCAAAGGACTCCATCAAGCACCCTCCTCAAAGGCCTCCAAAAAAGTCGAAGGCGACCGACGCGCACCAGCAGGGATTTTCAAAATCGGTGGCGCCTACGGCTACGCGTCTCAGATACAGCACAGCCCACTACTACCTTATCGCCAGGTTAGCAAAAGAGACTTATGGGTAGAAGACCAGACCTCCCCACACTATAACTGCCACCTCATTATCAAGCATGATCCACAGACAACGTGGGAGAAAAAAGCCCAAATGCGACAAGGCGACCATGCGCACTCGCTCAAGCTCTATATCGCACATAATGACGCCATTCTGGGTGGTAATGCCACCCCCGGAGACGGCTCAGCTATCTTCTTCCATATCTGGCGTGATAATGGAGCCAGAGCCACCTTCGGCTGCACCACGATGGATCAAGTAAAACTCAAAGCGCTCATCGCCACTATAGATCCTAGTAAAAATCCAGTCTACATCCTGCTGCCCACTCAGGAATACAATCACTACCGAGGCAGCTGGAAACTACCATAGAATCACACCATGCTCTCTTTTTCTACATGCTGGAATAATGCCCGCCACCACGACGGTCAGGATATGATCGACGAGATCCGCGACCTTGGCTTCAGTAATATCGAGCTCAGTCATGGTATGACCATCAGTAAGCTCCCTGGCATTCAGCAAGCCTACCGAGAGGGAAAGTTCACCTGCACAGGAGTCCATAACTACTTCCCATCCCCCGTCGAAGTCATGATCGACGCCCCTGATGCTTACGAATTCACATCTCATCGCCGCAGTGAGCGACAGCGAGCCATCGAGATGACGCTCAAAACTCTCGAACTCGCCGCTGAGTTTAATGCCAAATACCTTGTCATGCACATGGGATCGGTGCCCATGTCACCGAAAAAATTCACCAAGCCACTTACCGCCATGGTCAAAGCTGGCAAGCAACTCGACCCAGCCTACGCCAAAGCCAAACTCGCCTTTGTCAAAAAACGCGAAAAAATAGCCCCGCGCTACTACGAGCGAGCCATTACCAGCCTAGAGACTATCGTAGAAAAGGCCAAAGAGCTCAAAATACCACTCGCAATCGAGTCAAGAAGCCGCTTCGAAGACATGCCCAATGAGGACGAAATGGTGCGCCTGCAAGAACACTTCAAAGACAACCCGTGGGTCGGCTACTGGCATGACTTTGGACACGTGCAGCTCAAGCACAACCTCGGACTACTCGATCACGATCAATGGCTTAAGAAGATGTCGCCCTACCTGATCGGAGCACATGTTCACGACGTGCGATGGCCAGCACGCGACCACCGAGTGCCGCTCACAGGTGAGCTTGATTTCAAAAAACTACTCCGCCATATTCCCACGGGCAAACCACTCGTATGGGAGCTCTCACCCACTCGCAAGACGGAGCAAATTCGTCAAGCTCTCAAACTCTGGAAAGAGACATTCCCTGAAACTATCTAGGCAAATTAGCTTCGTTTAAACTTCTACTTAGAGGCCGAAGACATCCTTCACCGCATCTCGCTTCAGGCGAAGCTCGCGCCACTCATTCATCAGTCGCGAAGCCTCGATAACACCACAACCCGAAGGGATCGCCACCTCACCCTGCTGCCAGTGCACACCACGAATGGCAACAACGGCATTAAAAACGCCGTCTTTTAATAGACCGAATGGCGCGCCAAAGTAATCAGGACAGCCTAGGCTCTCTCTCCACTGCGTAAGCATACGCAGCGTTTCCACATTGCGCGGCAATGGCCCCAGAGCAGGTGTCGGGTGAAGTTTATGAATAAGTGCATCAATACCGTGCTCAGCAAGTAGCTCGACCTCGATAGGAGTGTAGAAATGCACAATCTTACCCAGATCCATCATACTGCGCTCAGCCCGTGTCACCTGACCTATATCTGAGAGCTTAGCCACCAGTGTCTGGGCGACAAATTCATGCTCGCGAATCTCTTTGCCATCAACGGCAAAGACCTCCTTTTCATTAAACTTCGCCGTCCCAGCCAGAGCCATCGTCGTCAGATGCAAGCCATCGAGTTTAAATAACAACTCAGGCGTGCCACCACAGAAGCCCTTACCCTTATTGCTCCATCCGTAGGTGAAAAAAGGGCTACCTAGAGGCTTCATCTTGCCCATCAAAGAAAAAGGATCGCCCTTGAGCACCTGCGCTCGCTCTGTCGCCACAGGCACCGATTTCTCAATAACACCGCGAGTAATCTGCTCATTAATCTCAGTAAACACCGAGGCAAAACCCGCTGTATTAAGATCATCCCATGATAATTCCAGTTCCTCTTCGTCAGAGACTCCACCTGCGACTAGATCGCGCAAGCTATCTAGTTCGACAATACGTGCCGGGATTTTCCACGGCTCAGGGTCAGAAAGCGTGAAGTTATTACAGTAAAATGCAGTGCCAGACTCAGGAGCTGTAGCTCGTGATGTAAATGGGCCAATACCCACTGTATACGTTCCATCGCCTGCCTTCATTACAGCAAGTCCCTCTGAGTAGATATCATCCGTCACGCCCTCTAATCAATAGCCTAAAACGACGAAGTCCAATATTATTTTCGCAGAGAGAGGATTTGGTGTTTCTCATTTCATCGAAAGCGCATAAAACACCCTCGTGGGACGCATACCAGAGGAAACGATTGAACAAATTCTTGCCGCTACAGACATTGTAGACTTGGTAGGCTCCTACTTGCCACTGAAGCGCTCAGGCTCAAGCTTCACCACGAACTGCCCGTTCCATAACGAAAAAACTCCCTCCTTCCACGTCAATCCATCGAGACAATCCTACCACTGCTTCGGCTGTGGTGAAGGTGGCTCAGCACTCGGATTTGTCATGGCATACGAAAATCTACCCTTCGTAGAGGCAGCCAAGAAGCTCGCCTCCAGATCAGGCATTATTATCCAAGAAGAAGTCTACGACGCAGCATCCGAAAAGCGCAGAAGAAGCCGCTCCAAGCTCCTCGAAATTAATAATCAAGCAGGACACTACATGCACGAACAGCTCATGCGCTCCCCTGCAGCCGAGCATGCACGCGCGTATCTCAAGTCACGCGGCTACGGTCATGAAATGGCGAAACGATGGCTCATCGGCTGGATGCCCGCCAATCAAAACCAATTCTTCAGCTGGGCAAAGGAAAAGAACTTCACCGGTCGCCAGCTCGCTGACTGTGGCATTGCGCGTCTCAGAGATAACGACCGCCCCGCTGCTGGCATCTACATCCAGCTTAAGGACAGGCTGATGTTCCCCATCTATAATGACTACGGAGACATCATCGCCTACAGTGGTCGCCAGCTAGATAGTAATCCCAATACGGGCAAATACGTCAACTCACCTGAGACAGCCCTGTTTAAAAAATCAAAAACCTTCTACGGCCTCGATAAAGCCCGTCGACATATGGCCAAGAGCTTCGCTCTACTCTGCGAAGGGCAAATTGACGTCATCGCATGCCACGAAAGCGGACTAGAAAGTGCGGTAGCTACACTCGGAACGGCCTGCACAGCCGAGCACGCCCGCATCCTCAAGCGCTACACCAAAGATGTCGTCATCTGCTTTGACTCTGATAATGCCGGCCTAGCGGCAGCGGACAAGGCCTTTAAATTTCTCGCTGCTGAAGG
>JALZUH010000218.1 GCA_023301645.1 Akkermansiaceae bacterium | reverse complement strand
TGTTAATACTGTGGAATGAGTAGCACTTTTCCAGGGCTGATATTGTTATTGCTGAGGCCGTTAGCGGTTTGAATCGCTGCTACGCTCGTCTTATACTTCTGAGAGATGGACCAAAGTGTGTCGCCTTTACTAACTACGTATCTCACCGGTGCCCTACGCTTAGGGGTGACTTTGACAGTAGGTTTGGCTACTGGTTTAGGCTTCGCTTTCACAACGGGCTTGGGAGCCTTATAAGCAGGTTTAGGTGGTGTATAAACTGTGGGCTTATAGGTAGGCGCTTTGTAGACAGGAGGAGTGTAAACAGGTGGTTTTGGCTTAGGCGGAGTGGCTGCGAAGGCAGGGATCTGCAGTGTTTTTTTGACTTTTTTGACAGGTGCAGGCTTTTTGCTAGCATAGCTCGGAGCGGCTACTGTGGTGCGTCCCTTACGCCACCATTTGCCCTTACGCTTATCATCTGCCCAGCTCTCGACGTAGTTTCCATTACTGTCAAATGGCCCAACACCCGGGTTATACCCCCTGATGGCAGTATTCTCTGAGACGGCACCCGAGCTACCACTTCCACAGCTTGTAAGCAGGGCGATCAGACACGCTGAGCTACAAAGGAGAACGAGGGGAAGTAGTTTCATGGGGGGCAATTATGTCACACATGAGCGTTTTGACAAAAACTTAAAGAGATCTTTAGTAAAAAAAATGACATCTGCCCTCATGGAGGTTGGTCACTGCTAATAGCTCGTATTGGAGAAATTATGAAACCATTAGTCAGTGAGGTGGTTATATCGAGTATGATGAAAACAATATTAATCTTAGCAATCACCCTAGTCGGTGTTTTCCCAGCTATGGCGAAAGGGCCAAGTATAGCTGATATAGGAGCGAGCTCTCAGCAAATAGGAGCCTCCGGAGTAATGTGGTATACTACATGGCAGACAGCTCTTGCTGAGGCAAAACGGAGCAATCGCCCTATTTTCTTTATGTCAGCTGCAGCTCAGTGCAGTGGTATTTCAGGTGTATTCTGACCTGGCTATTCCAATACGCAGAACAGTTTGTTCGCGGAGAAGGAGTTCATCGAGCTATCACGTAAGTTTGTATGTGTGCGTTTAGAGTCATTTGAGAGTGAGGAGACGCAGAAGATGGTGCGTAAGCTCACGGGAGGAAGTTTTGCCAATACTGCCTTTTGTATCCTAGCACCAGATGGCGAGACGACGCTTACCCGCACGGGGAGAGGGCCTCACATGGTATTTCGTGTAGATGGCAAGGCGATCCCGGGGAGCGAGGAGGCGAAGCAAAGTAACCTCGTTGTGTATGAGAAATTAGAAGAAATCGCCGCTAAGTATCCTGCTAAGAAAGGCGACTCAGTTAATATTCTACAGGATTTCGATAGCTTTAAGCAGTCCCTCAATATCGCCTCAAGTGACCAGCGTTTATTGGTATTTAGTGTCAGTGATAGCGCGCACCTTACTGGGCTAAAAAGCACACTTACTGATGTAGCGAGTGATCCAGAGGTGATTGGGCGGTATCACTTCGATATCGCGGGAGCCTCAGATAGCTCATGGGCGAGTGTCATCGAGGGTGTCAGTGAGAAAACAGGTATTTTCATCATCCAGTCAGGGGAATTCGGCCAAGAAGGTGAACTCCTCACCCGACTAGAGCTGAAATCAAACAAGCAGGCGATCATCACCGCACTGAGTGCCGCTAATGAAAGATTCGCAGCTTCTGAGCAGCGTAAGGAATACAAGAAACACCTTATGAAAGGCAGACAGGAAGGCATTACCTATGAGGATAATATGCCCTATGGTGAAGACCGCGATGGCGACGGGGTTATCGACAAGAAGCCTAGCCGCTCACCCCGTCGATAGTCATTAGAAACGAGAAAAGCCGTCTACATCATCGCATGTAAGGCGGCTTCATCGAGCACGGTGACACCGAGCTCCTGAGCTTTTGCCTTCTTACTGCCTGCTTTCTCGCCTGCGAGTAGGTAGTCGGTCTTTGCTGAGATCGAGCCAGAGACTTTACCGCCGAGTGACTCGATGAGTTTTTTGAACTCAGGCCGAGGCTTTGATAGGGTGCCTGTGATGACGAATGTTTTGCTCGCAATGGCAGAGGAGCTATCGGAGTGAGCCGACTTTTCAGGATCGTAGTTATCAGATGTGGGATTGATGCCTAGAGTGCTGAGCTTGTTGAGCACAGCCTTACCGCCCTCACTGGTGAAGAAGGTGACGAGATGCTGGGCGGATACGGTGCCGAGCTCGGACTCGATCTGATACTTGGAGAGTCGTGGGTGGTTTTCCTTTTTGCGTTTAGAAACGCTAAGCTCGCTATAGTCAGGCAGTTCGGCAAGATCGCGGAGAATCTCTGACTCGGAGACTTCGATGAGGTCTCGATGCAGGCGGGCGATTTCACGGGCTGCTGACTCGCCAATCTGGGCAATACCCATGGAGTAGATCCAGCGAGAGAGTGGGGATGCTTTAGCAGAATTGAGTGAGTTGATGATTTGCTCAGCTCGCTTTTCACCCAGTCTGCGCGGCTTACTCTCGCCGAGCTCTAGCTGGGCTGGATCGAGCTGGAGGTGGGGGAGTGTGTCTATATCGAGATCAAATAGGTCTAAGGTCGTGCTCACCATTTTCGTCTCGACGAGCTTCTCAGCTACCGCCGTTCCAAGCCCGTCGATGTCGAGTGCCTTACGCGATGCGAAGTGCTTGATACGGGTGACGGCTTGTGCGGGGCAGGCAAAGTTCAGGCAGCGCCATGCCACAAATCCCTCTTCTTGTTCGATGGGGCTAGCACATGAGGGGCAGCTGCCATGGGTGAAGTCGTAGAGGTTGAATTTCTCACCACGGTTTGGAGCGTCAGTGTTGACCACCTTCACTACGGCGGGGATGATTTCGCCTGCTTTTTCGATAATGACACGATCTCCGATACGCACGTCCTTACGATCGATTTCGTCTTGATTGTGCAGTGTGGCGCGAGACACCGTGCTGCCAGATACGAAGACAGGCTCTAGCTCTGCCACTGGGGTGAGCACGCCTGTGCGTCCGACCTGAATGGTGATATTTTTGATCTGAGTTTCAACCTGCTCAGGGAGGAATTTATAGGCACATGCCCACTTAGGGTGTTTGGAAGTAGAGCCCAGAACACTGTGGAGTTCGAGCTCATTGACCTTGATGACAGCCCCATCTGTGGCGTAGGGGAAGTCGTGGCGGTCGTTATCGAGCTGCTCAATGGCGGCCTGTAGCTCCGCCATGGTAGTAGGCATTTGGAACCACGAGCTCGACTTGAGTCCATAGGCTCGGAGTGTTTCCTGAAATTGCTCAATCGTCTGGTAAGGTGCGTCTTCGACCATGCCGTAGGAGTGGAAGATACAGTCAAGCGGGCGTTTCTCGACGAGCTTCGAATCGAGTTGCTTGAGTGTGCCCGCAGTGGCATTTCTCGGATTTACAAAGAGCTGATCACCTGCTTCTTGGCGCTTTTGATTCAGGGCAATAAAGGCGGCGTTAGCCATAAAGACCTCGCCGCGCACCTCGAAGAGAGCAGGAGCACCCTCAGGGAGCTTGAGTGGGATCGACTTGATGGTGCGGATGTTCTGACTGATGTCATCCCCCGTCGCTCCGTCACCACGAGTCACCGCGTAGTCGAAGTATCCATTTTTATAAACGATAGAAACGGCGACACCGTCAATCTTGGGCTCAATGCTTAGCGCAACCTCGGAGTGTCCCAGAGATCGTTCAAAGCGTTGGAACCAGTCAGTTAGATTGTCTGAGCGCTTAGCAGTTGGTCTGGTCTGCTGCAGTAGGCTAAGCTCTTCGTCTTTGAGCTCATGGATGTCCTCAATGGAGAGCATCGGCACGAGGTGCTGTATTTGGCTAAATCCCTCAAGAGGCGCGCCACCTACTCGCTGTGTTGGCGAATCCTGCTGGGCGAGTTCTGGGTGTTCTTTTTCGAGGCCTTTGAGCTCATTGATGAGGCGATCATACTCGGCGTCAGAGATTTCTGGCTCTGCCTCTTGGTAGTAGAGCTCATTATGGTGGTCGAGCTGCTTACTGAGCTCTGCTATGCGAGCCTTAACGACAGAGTCCGAATCGGAACTTGAATGAGACGGCTTGGCTGCACTGTAGGAAAAGAGGTCGTCACTCATGGGCTAAGAAATAGAGAGGTTAGAAAAAATGAGAGTAGAGAGGGGCGAGGTGGGCTTGTTAGGCGTCGAGGAATTTGCCCGGATTGAGGATGTTATCAGGATCGAGTGCTTGCTTGATGGCAAGGTGGGTGTCCATCGAAACGTCACCGAGTGCTTGGCGAATCCATGGTTTCTTGGCGAGTCCAATACCGTGCTCACCACTGATGACACCGTCGTTTGCGATGACCCAAGTGAAGAGTTTATTGAGAGCATTGTCAGCGACCGCCTTGATATCTGGATCTTCGTAATTTTCCACCATGATATTGGTGTGGATGTTACCATCACCAGCGTGGCCGAAGCAGGCTACGGGGATACCTGTTTCCTGCTGTAGCTCACCCGCGAAGTTGACCAGGTCGACGAGCTTAGAGCGGGGCACGACGATGTCTTCATTGAGCTTCTTGAGCCCTGTGGCCTTGAGTGAGTAGGAGAAGTCACGGCGGAGCTGCCAGATGGCCTCACATGCCTGCTCGTCAGGGGCTACTTGTATTTGCACAGCTTGGTGCTTGAGTAAGAAGTCCTTCAGGAGTGGTAATTCGCGGGCGAGGGTCTCTTCATTGCCGTCGATTTCGACCATGAGGTAGGCGTCTCCGGGTGGCATTTTCTCCTCACCGAGATAGGCGCGTGCTGCGCCCATGGTGAAGCCGTCAGTGATTTCTAGTGCAGATGGTAGCGTGCCAGAGTCGAGTATGGCCTGCACGGCAGCAGCGGCAGCAGTGAAGTCTGGAAACGACGCCCCTAGCATAGCGCGAGTCTGCGGGTGCGGGATAAGCCGAAGGGTGATCTCGGTGACGATGCCGAGCATGCCTTCGGAGCCGACCATTAATCCAGTAAGGTCAAAGCCTGTGGAGTTCTTGTGACAGCGGCCACCTGTGCGTAGTATCTCACCAGAGGCGAGCACGACTTTGAGACCGAGAACGTATTGCTTAGTCACGCCATACTTGAGGCAGCGTGGGCCGCCTGCATTGGTGGCGATGTTGCCACCGATGGTGCATTCTTTTAGTGAGGCAGGATCGGGTGGGTAATACCAGCCGTGTTCACGGGCGGCGGACTGGAGGTCGCTATTGATCACCCCGGGCTCGACGACGGCAACGCCATCAGAGGGATTGACCTCGATGATGCTATTCATGCGCATCATCGATATGAGAATACCGCCTTTGACAGGCACGCTGGCTCCTGTGTGTCCTGTGCCTGCTGCGCGCGTGTAGACTGGTATTTTCTCCTGTGAGGCGAATTTGAGCACGGCAGATACGTCCTCTGTAGTCTCAGCAAAGACGACGACGTCAGGTCGTGAAAAAGCATGCCATTTGTCGCATGCGTGTTCGTCGCGTATCTCATCAGAAGTAGAGATTTGGTCTTCTTTCAGCAGCTTGGCGAGAGCGGCAGTCATTGAGGTTGTGTCCATGAAGGGCAAGAGTGGGTGTAGGAGGGAGAGGCCGATTAAACCTCGCGTATTGCTTGGATGGCTTGGCCCATGTCACGGGCGCTAAAAGTGGATGAGCCAGCGACGAGCACATTGGCACCTGCATCTGTGGCGATAGCAGCTGTTTCTACGCCGATGCCTCCATCGACTTGGATGTGGTAGCTGAGTCCGAGCTCGCTACGTAGCTCTGCTGCGCGTGCGACCTTAGGCATCATCTCCTCCATGAATGACTGGCCTCCGAAGCCTGGCACTACGGTCATGCAGAGGAGCATGTCTATTTGGTCGAGGTAGGGTAGAGCCTCCTCGATGGGGGTAGCGGGGTTGAGTGCGATACCTGCCTTACAGCCAGCTTCGCGGATGCGCTTGAGTGTTTGAGAAACGTCGTGGTCTGCCTCTACATGGACGGTGATCATGTCGGCTCCTGCCTCGATGAAGCGGGGTAGGAAGTGATCTGGTCTGGAGATCATCAAGTGGACGTCGAGGAAGATGTCATTGGTCTCGTGTATGGCTTGGATAATGGCGGGGCCAAATGAGATATTATCCACAAAGTGACCGTCCATGACATCGAGATGGAGCCAGTCTGCTCCTGAGTGAATCGCACGCGTTGTTTCCTCCTTAACGATGCCAAAATCGGCAGCGAGGAGAGAGGGGGCGATGATGCGATCGGTGTATTGCCATTTCTTCATGTGGGGAGTGTGTAGTATTGAGTTTGAAGTTTGAAGTTTTTTTGACACATTAAATGCGTGATTGATGAAACGAGCACAGATTCGCCTAATGATCTACCCACTGGTGCCCCCTATGATTTTCAAGATGGCTTTCAAATTGAAGAGCGCGGTGATGAGTATTACATGCAGCTAGCACTACGTGAGGCGCAGAAGGCCTATGACGCTAAGGAAGTGCCGGTTGGTGCGATTATTGTGCGTGATGGTAAGGTGATCGCACGCTCGTCCAATCAGGTGGAAACACTTAAAGACGCTACCGCGCACGCCGAAATGCTCTCTCTCTCAGCAGCTCAGATCGCCATCGGTGACTGGCGGCTAGAGGGCTGCACGCTCTATGTGACGAAGGAACCATGCCCGATGTGTGCGGGCGCAATCGTGCACTGTAGGCCAGACCGAGTAGTCTATGGCTGCCCTGATGCTAAAGGAGGGGCTGCTGGTGGGTGGATTAATCTACTGGATTCTAATCCACCGCTCAATCACCGCTGTGAAGTCTCCTCTGGAGTGATGGCAGATGAGTGCTTGGGGATTTTACAGAGCTTTTTCCAAAGTGCGCGACGCCGCAAAAAAGAAGAGCGAAAAGCAGCTAAATTAGCTGAGCAGGCTGCTGAGGAGCAAGGTGGCGCGAAGAGTTGTGATTAAATGTTAAAAGAACTCAGTAATAATTGCGCATTTGATTGCGTATGTATGAAGCTGTTACTAGACCTTGCGTAAAACCTTGGCTGTGAACCTAGTCATAACACCTATCTATTTATGAAATTTAATCATCTCAAAAGAAAAAACAGAGCCGGTAGCTGGAAGCTCATTACCCTATCGAGCCTCATGCTTGCAGGCGCTGCCTATAGTCAATCAGCCCAAGATGAATCAAAAAGTATGCCAGCTAAGCTGCCTAATATTCTCTGGATCTTTGTCGAAGATTTATCCCCGCTCTTTGGCTGCTATGGTGATGAAATTAATCAAGGGCATACTGAAGCATTAGACACATTAGCAGATGAGGGCATCCTCTTTAAGCGCGCATACGTGCCAGCTCCTGTGTGTTCTGCCACTCGCTCTGCTATGATCGTGGGGGCTCATCAGGTTACGACTGGAACGCAACATCACCGTTCTTCACGTGCCTCATCAGGTGTCGTTCCTGAGAAGCGGCGCATTTACCTGCCAGAAGGAATGAAGACCATACCAGAGCTCATGCGAGAAGCTGGTTACTACACGTTTAACCAAGGCAAGGATGATTACAATTTCCACTATGATCGTAGAGCGCTTTATGAAGCGGGAAATGCAAAGTCATACCAGGCAGGCATGAATGGGTGGCAGGGCAACAGGGCAAGTAATCATAAGAGTCTTCATACGAATACATGGGCAAGTCGTCCCGATTCGTCACAGCCGTGGTTTGGCCAAGTTACACTATGGGGTGGCAAAGGGGACCAACAATACTGTCCAGAAGATGAGCTCTTAGCCCCAGATGCGCTAATGCCTCCTCCTTATTATCCTGATAATGACATCCAGCGCGAAAACTGGGTAGTTCACTACAATAGTGTGCGTGGGCACTCATACCAAGTTGGTAAGCTCATGAAGAAGCTCGAAGAGGACGGAGAGCTGGAGAATACGATTATTTTCTACTTCTCAGACCATGGTAATAATAAATCACTCAGACATAAGCAGCTATGTTACGAGGGTGGGCTGCATGTGCCGATGATCATTGTTGGTAATCACCCGAAGATCAAAGCAGGCACTGTGGTCAATGACATTACCAGCACGCTCGACATACCAGCTACTACACTTGCTCTAGGTGGTGTCGATCTGCCAGCTTATCTCGACGGGCAGAATCTCTTCTCTGATACGTATCAGCCACTCGAATACGTCGCATCTGCAAGAGACCGCTGTGACTACACGATTGATAAGATCAGAACGGTGCGAACTGATCAATTTCGCTTCATCAAAAACTACTTTCCTGAGCGCCCATTGATGCAGCCTCAGTATCGTGATTCAGCACCAGCCGTGGTGAACTTAAAGCAATTACACCAATCAGGAAAACTCACCGATTATCAGGCTAAGCACTGGTTTGGCGAGCGCGCAGTCGAGGAACTCTACGACATAGAGGCTGACCCGCATCAGATTAATAATCTGGCAAACGATCCAGAGTATCAAGAGGTCATGGCGAAGCACCGTGAGCTACTTGAAACATGGCGAACTGAAATAGGGGATAATGAGGAGGAAGAAGAGACAG
>JALZUH010000217.1 GCA_023301645.1 Akkermansiaceae bacterium | reverse complement strand
TTGACTGCCAGCGCGATACTTTCTTGCAAATTAGAACACACTTTTTCAGTGTGGGTGCTTAGACACTACAAGGATGAGAGCCTTTTTCAGGATCGACTAGATACGCTATGAATACTCATAACTAAAGCCCCACCCGCAGCATCTAGCCCACCACATCCCACGAATTCCCCCTTGCCCATCTCCTACTATTTACTAATCTAGCCGCCTCATGAAAGTAATCACCCTCACCTCTATCTGCCTCACCGCACTAACCATACTGGGACTCAGCTCATGCGCTCTCGGCCCTATAGCGCCACCGACATCTGGCATTGCTACCTACGAAGCCTATGATCGCCCTGCCTCACTCCCCACTAACCCAAGTGCCGTGAGAGTCAAAGTCTCCCTCAGCAATCAAATGGCCTACGTCATGGAAGGCTCCAGAGCCCTCATGGTCATGCCCGTCTCTATCGGTGCCGCCGGCACGCCCACCCCCACAGGCTCATTTCGCATTTATAATAAAGAAGCAAAACGCCGCGCCAATAGCCACGGATTCGCCTACAGTGGTGGTCAGGTCAAGCAGACCAAACTCAGCGCAAAACCAGCTGGCTGGTCATTTACAGGAACACCGATGCCCTACTGGTCTGAGTTTAAGCCCGGCTATGGATTCCACACAGGCTGGCTAAAGCCCTACCCCTGCACCCACGGCTGCCTGCGTATGCACCAGAATCTAGCACCTAAGTTCTACCGTATTGTCGGTAATGGCACACCTGTCACCATCGCCCACAGCCAGCCAGAAGACGCTACTATCGGCAGAGGCATCCAGCGCCCTATCGATGCAGGCCCACTACCAGACTACCCAGTCTCGACTAAGCTCAACGGCAGCTACTTCACCAAGCACAAGACACCTACTTTCCAGTAAAGCTAGGATGACTTAAAGTAAGCCTTCCCTTTTTCTCAGAAGACCCTTATCTCTCACGAGGCAAGGGTCTTTTTTACCCTATTGGTATAAAGCCCGCCACCACTCCAAACAGCATGATCAATCACAACAAACGCATCCTTCTCATGCTTGGCATCATGATCGTGCTAACGAGCCTTGTCGCCATCGAATACTACTTCAGAGGCAATACGGCCATTGCCGACGAAAGCGCATTTATAGAGAACGTTTCAGCCCTCGCCTTTCTCTTTGCCGCCCTTAGCCTGCTATTTCATAGCACCTACACCCAGAAGCTAGAGCGAATCAATACCCTCTTCTTTGCCACCACCTGCTCCCTCTTCTTTATTCGAGAATCCAAGATCGAAGACATGAATGCCCCCTTCCTCATCGAATTCCTCAGTGATGGTATCGGCAGAAGCGCTCTCTATATCACGAGCTATCTCGCACTCATCATCATCGCCATCACACGCTACCAAGCCTACAAGATCACGACCCTCCTCAGCTACCTGAAGTCACCTGTCACCAAGATCGTCATCATCGGCTGCCTGTTCCTTGTCGCTGGAGCCCTCTTTGAAGAGCTTCATTTTGAATTCATCGAAGAAGTCGCAGAAATGAACGGTGCCCTACTCATCCTCCTTGCTGCCATCATTCACCATAAGGAGCCCATCTACCAAGGCTAAGCCACCTCGCTCAGTCCGTATTCCTTCTATTGACTCAGCCCAGCTACCAGAGCACACTTACCCAATCCGTGGAGCCTAAACCTACAACACCTAGCCAAGCTGCACCTACACTGGGTAATCGCTTTGCCTACCTCAGCCTCATCGGCATCGAGAGTATCCTACGCCTTATCCCCCTGAGCATCGTATGGCGCACAGGAGCCGCTCTCGGCACACTCGCATACCCCATCGCAGGAAAGAGGAAAAATATCGTCCTGCGCAATCTCGGTATCGCCCACCCTGATCAGAGCGCTGAGGAGCACCAAACACGAGCCAAAGACGTCTTCCGCCACACCTTTGCCAATCTCCTCAGCTCAGCCAAAACAGGCACCATGAGTGTCGACCAACTCGCAGAGCACATCACCATCGAAGGGCAAGACATCATCGATCAGCTCCCCAAAGACAAAGGTGCTATATTCATGCTCCTCCACATGGGTAATTGGGAAGTCCTCACCAGAGCACCCGCCCTCCTAGGCCTCGACAAGCCAGCAGGAGCGATGTTCCAGCCCCTCAATAACCCTCTCGTCGATCAGCACGTGCTCGCCGCCAGAGAAAAAGAAGGCACCCAGCTATTTGCCAAAAGAAAAGGCCTCGCCGAAGCCGCCAAATTCGTCAAAAATGGCGGAGCATTAGGTATACTAAGCGATCAATTCGCAGGAAGAAAAGGCATCCGCGCCAAGCTCTTCGGCAAGGAAACATCCATCAGCCCGCTGGCAGCCAGCATGGCACAGAAGTATCAATGCCCCATTATCCCGGTCGCACTGACCACACTACGACCGGGCCACTGGAAACTCGCACTCATGCCCGCCATCAGCATACCAACCACCGCCACCAAGCAAGAAGCCGTGGTCGCAACAGCCCAGAGCCTAGAGACCATCATGCGCACCCACAGCAAAGACATCTTCTGGCTACACAACCGCTGGAAAAAACGAGCTGGCAAAAACAAGCGCGCCACCACCCCTGCCAGCCAATAGCCTGCTACACCCCACACCCATCTATCTCATATGAAAAACTCCAGACATCTTGGCAAGCAGCTCGAATGGTGGGGGCGTGAAGTCCGCTCCTACCTTAAGCCGAAAAACCACCAGATCTACCGTAAGCTCAGAGGACAAACCAACCTCGTCGAGCACAGCGAAGATGCCCCACTTGTCGTTTTTGACTTTCACAATATCGCCATTGATAACGTCGGTGGCCGCTACCTCTACCACCTCGTCCAAGACTTCCTCGCGCACGGATACACCCCATGCTACCGAGACAACTTTCGCTTCATTGCCAATATCGAAGAAAAAGGCTTCAAACGCTTCCTCCTCGACCTCCCCCATATCATCTTTCATAGCCCCAAAGAGCTAGCACCCTATGGACGGCTAGACGCCATCGTCTCCGACTCACCTGCTGCACTCGCCGCATCACCCGCGAAGCACAAGATCCTTGTGAACTACGACCGCCGCCGTGCCATCGCACCAGAAGTGCCTCTCACCTTTGGCCCCAGCCCCGCCCTGCTTCATCGCGAGGTCTTCAGCGATGACGAGCCGAACTTCAGCGACGACCGCCGCAATACCATCTTCTTCTCAGGCCAAACACGCCCGCAGGAATATGGTCGCGACATATTACGCGTCGAGCACGACATGATGAACCGCCTCGAAGTCATCAGCTGTGTCGAAGACCACGGCTTCCCAGATGCCACCATCCCAATCACCCAGCCCGACCCTGACGAATGGGACAAACCCCACTCCCTTCTCATTGTCCGTAATGATGTCGCTCGTATCCCCCTACAGAGATGGATGGAGCTCATGGCCAATAGCGACTTTTTCCTCGCCTGCCCAGGATCAGAAATGCCCATGTGTCATAACCTCGTAGAAGCCATCGCTGCAGGCTCTATCCCCATCCTCGAATACCCAGACTACCTCCACCCCGGACTCACCCACGAGGAAAACTGCCTCGCATTCCACGGCCCAGAAGAACTCCTTGAAATGATCCAGCGAGCACTCAATATGTCTGCAGCAGAAAAGGAACAGCTCAAGCGCAATGCCTACCAGTTCTACCTTCAACACTGCCAGCCATCCAGACTCGCTAAAGCCCTGCTCGCCCGGCCCAAGAGCACGCTTGTCATGAATGACTACCGCGTCAAACGCCGCCCATAATCACACCAGTAACCATCATGCTCCACCTCACAGAAGATCTCAAGCTCGGACAAGGAACACGGC
>JALZUH010000216.1 GCA_023301645.1 Akkermansiaceae bacterium | reverse complement strand
AACTCTTGCCTTCGCTAAAGTCTCCGTCGAAACCGTTGATATAATTTTCCTGATCTTTTTTCCAAAAAGCTTCCATAGGTTCCCAGCCAAAAAGCAGGGCGTAATCTGCGTATATGCCGTAGCCTCGGTGCTGATACTTCACTTCATCACCTGCCACATTGGTGGTATTGGCAGGGCGGCCTACTCGGAAGTTTTCAGTGATCATCCTGCCAATAGCCCCTTGGTCGATAGTGATTTCGTCTCTTCCTCCAGAAGAGCGACCATACGCGAGGTCTAGATCCACCCCGTAGCCAGCATTTTGTATATAGATGTATGGCACATTCACAAGCGCTTCAACACCACCAGGGAACTTGGTAAGTCTCTCAGCGTGCCCCATTTCATGAAATAGCACAGAGTCAGCTTTGTGTGGGCCTTCAATAACCCAGCGCTGGCTATTCTTAATGGCACCGTTCTTGGGGTTCCAATTGAAATTCGACTGAGGGTAACCTGGGAAGAATGCAGAGCCACGTAATATCACATCAACCTGCTGGTAGAGTGTTTTCCTAGGGCGCACTACTTGTCGTCCAGAAAACTTAGAATAAAGCGTCATACAGTTATCATACTGTGCCATTGTCTCGTCAGGGTCTTTCATCTCTAGCGCCCATGCACGCGGGATCTGCATCATTGTCTGCTGAGTCTCAAAGTCGATCCACGGGACGTCACTTACCTGAAGATCCTTCCGCCATTGTTCTTTATCCGTGTTTTTGAAGGGTAACTTCACAAAATTAGGCGCGTCGACTACATTACGAGCATGAACGGTGACGATACCGTCTGCCGACTTCCATGGCACCTCCAGATAGATATTACCTCCCAGTGGGTGGACGATGGTGACCTTGGCCGCATCAACTAGGTAGAGTAATGACACCCGATCTAAGCGTAGCACTTTGGGGCGTTTTCTAAGATCCCAGCTATGGGCACCCACTCGGATATTGTAGCCCTTGTTAATCAACTCACGGGGAAATGCTAAAACGGCAACTTCACCCGCAGGTAAATACCAGCCAAGTGGTCGACGACAAATCTCCTCACCTGGGCTCTGTGGGTAACCGTAGCCCAACACCTGAGTGGCATTGATCTCCACACTCAGCGTTTTATCAGGTGTTTGGGTTGGCTCGCACTTACCGGGGAAATAATCCGCCGTAGCAAACTTATAAGCAAAGAGCTCAGGCTTCTGAGCTACATTCTTCGGCACATAAGCATGATCAAGAAGGCCCTGCTGCAGGGTGAACATCGCTCGCTCTAGCTCTGCGCCTTCTGACTCGGAGCGCTTCTTAAGCTTATTCTCATCAGCAAAAAACAAGGGCTCATACTTCTCGTCGAAGAGGTCAATGACTCTAAAGGCACGCGTCATAGCGTCCAGGTCTTCTCCAAAACGCTCTGAAGCCACGGGCAGCTCATCATGCCAGCTTAGTAATTGGCTCGGAGCAGCTTCTTTACGCCCCTCAATATGGCTCTCTAGCCCATCAAGAATCTCATCAAGATCCGCCCCAAGGCTAAACACACTCAAACCGAAAAAAAGAAGTAGCTGACCCAGAGGCTTAATCATCTGCTCAAGATAAAATAGCGCCACAGCGTGTCAATCAACAAAAACTATCTTCACACTAGCTAGCGCTAAGTGACTAGTTCCCAGCTGAGAAATGACTGGTTATGACCAGAAATGACCAGAAATGACTTTTCCTCTAAGAGCTACATAAAACACCTCAAACCCTTTTAAGATAAAGGCTAAGGCTAAGTATTCCGACCGGGAATCGAACCCAGATCTAAGGTTTAGGAAACCCTTGTTCTATCCGTTGAACTACCGGAACATATTAAGCATAACTGCCAATCTAGCTGTGAGGTTTTGAACTTTTAAAAACTACGCCCCCCTCAGAGAGTCATCAGCGAGCCTGTAGAAAGCCTCATGTCGTCGCTCTCGCTACCGACTCGGCCAATGAACAATAGAGTGCTGGTAATGCCAATCATAAAAATCATAAGCGTGTGAGCACCGCTACGGCTGCGCTCATTCCCCTTTCCCAATGAGACAGCAGGAGCAGAGCGGGTTTCCTGCTAGGTTTCTGAAAATTTCATAATATATCGTTGCTCGCCGCGCGATACTGTTCTATTGAACATTTACCACTATCGAAACCGTGCTGCGTTTAGGTATTGAAGCAATGAGTCGTATGAACCACCTCACCCAGCCCCCATCTAGCCATCCATTGAGATCACTTTTTCTCGATATGGATAGCTACTTCGCGTCGGTGGAGCAATACTTAGAGCCGCAGCTAAGGGGGCGACCCATTGGTGTGGCGCCGATGCTCGTGGAGTCTACTTGCTGTATTGCTGCCAGCTACGAGGCAAAGGCTTATGGGGTGAAGACTGGCACCCGTGTTTCAGATGCACGCACTATGTGCCCTGAGATCACGATCGTGCAGGCTCGGCCCCCTCTCTATATTGATATTCATCATAAGATCGTCGAGATCGTGGAGTCATGTATCCATGTCGATCATG
This sequence comes from Akkermansiaceae bacterium, assembly GCA_023301645.1. Taxonomy (GTDB): domain Bacteria; phylum Verrucomicrobiota; class Verrucomicrobiia; order Verrucomicrobiales; family Akkermansiaceae; genus Oceaniferula. The sequence continues at coordinate 5,948 of JALZUH010000216.1, read as the reverse complement.
TGCTATCTATCGATGAAATGCTCTGCTGGCTTCCTCTGAACTGGCGAGATGATGAGAAGGTGGAGGCGATCGGCCTGGAGATAAAGACGAAGCTCAATGCCGCCTTTGAGGGTGCTCTTCGCTGCACGATCGGTGTCGCTCCTAATGGCTGGCTAGCGAAGGTAGCCAGTAAGATGCGCAAGCCCGATGGCTTTTTCATCGTGAAGGATGAGGATCTACCCCATGCTCTTTACCCGCTTGAGCTCATTGATCTGCATGGAATTGGGAAAAATATGGAGATGCGCTTTCACGCTCATGGGGTGCATACGGTAGAAGAGCTATACGGCTGCTCGAAGGAAACACTAGCTGCCATCTGGGGTGGTGTCGGGGGGAGTAGGCTGTGGCATAAGCTGCGGGGAGAGGAGATTAGTGATATCGATGCTAATCCTACCAAGAGATCCATCGGTCATGGACATGTGCTGCCGCCAGAATACAGAGCTCAGGCTAAGGCGATCACGGTGATTCATCGCCTCGTGCAGAAGGCGGCCTTTCGCGCGCGATCACACGGGCTCATGGCGGGGGCGCTGAGCTTACAGGTCAAGTATACTAATTTCACCAGCTGGGAGGAGAGTCTTGTATTTGGAGAAACAGGTGACTGTCTCTTTCTGACGAAGGCGATCACGGCAATATGGCGCAATCGCCCAGACCGAAGCAGCCCACTGATGAAGGTCAACATCGTGCTTAGCCGACTAGTGCCTGAGGGAAACCACACCCCTTCGCTATTCCAGCAGGAGGCAAATGATAACAAAGCACTCAATGAGGCGATGGCTGAGGTGGTAAGTAAATTTGGCAAGCAGGCGCTCTACTTAGGTGGCGCCCACGGCGCGATGGAAGCCGCCCAGCCCAAAATCGCCTTCCAGCATATCCCTGACCTAAGGACAGAGAGCTAAAGGGCTATCGCCTAGCAGGCTTCTACTCGCCCAACTTCAGCTCATCTTCACCCCTTTTTGGCCAGCTCTAGGTGGTGCTTAGCGGCTCGCCCACTGATGGATTCGTGCTCGATGAGCTCGGCTGCGATAACCTTGACTGCTTTCCACGTGGTTTGGTCACTGAGTAGGTGCTGGGTCTTATCGAGCATTTTGTGGAAAAACTTCTGCGCCGCCTTGATATTACCAGCGCGTGACATGGCGAGCTTTTCTACCTGCTTGAGGTCTTGGCCAGCGCCTTGCACGTTATACTTGCCTGACTTTCGCCCTTCTGCTGCCATTCCTGCTAGCAGGATGAGGACTTCTGCTTCGAGTTTATCCTGCACCTGCTTTGCCCTCCCTTTCTGGATGGTGCAAACGCCAAGTTTATTTTGTGAAGGGATGATGCTCACTTTCTGAACAGAACGCCCCATGAGCAGAGCCATTACGGCGTGGCCAGCTTCGTGGTAGGCGGTAAGGATTCTAGGGTCAGCACTCATCGTAGCTATGGAGTAGGTGCTTTTCTAGCACTAGGCAAGTAGGAAGAGAGAGGGCTAAATGTCACTCACTGAGAGAATAAATCTGCCTTCAAAATAAATAAACCATTGCCAGTGTGCCTAGTGGTGATACAAACAAATTTCTCAGGAGTTACTGAGTTTTTAGATCTATGTCGGGCAAACTTACCTACAAGGAATCAGGTGTGGACACCAGAGAAGCCGCAGCCCTCATCGGGGATATTGGCACTCACGTTCGCAGAACGCAGAATCAAAGACAACTTTTCGGAGCCTTTGGTCTATTCGCAGCAGCATTCGACCTATGCGACTATGAGCAACCCGTCATTGTGACAGGTTGTGATGGTGTAGGCACTAAGCTGGAGCTACTCTTAGAGCACGATCAGCTAGAAGCTGCCGGTAAGGATCTTGTCGCCATGAGCGTCAATGACATCCTCACTACTGGTGGTGACCCGCTCATGTTCCTCGACTACATCGGTATCGCCGCACTCGATAAGCCACTCATCACTCGCCTCATCGCGGGAATGTGTGACTACCTCGAAGACTGTGGCTGTATCCTCGCTGGTGGCGAAACAGCTGAAATGCCAGGTATCGTTCCCGAGGAAGTCATCGAGCTTTCTGGATTCTGTATTGGTTGCTGTGAGAAGCCTGACCTTATCGACCCGACGACTATTGCCACAGGTGACGTGCTCATCGGCTATGGTTCAGATGGCCCTCATGCCAATGGCTGGAGTCTTATCCGTCGCGTGCTTGCTGAATACGGTGATGCATTCTCATCTGAGGAAATCGTCAGCCTACTCGCGCCTACTCGCCTCTATGACGATGTCGTAAGAGACATTAAGAAAACAGGTGTTAAGCCACGCGCTATGGCACACATCACTGGCGGAGGTCTCCCAGAGAACCTTGAGCGCCTCCTACCTAATCACGGTGCTGACGTTGTCATCCCACACTGGGATAATGCGGTCATGGAGAAGCTCTTCACTTATGTTGATGCTGAGGACAAGTTCCACACCTTCAACATGGGCTTCGGCTGGGTTGTCATCGTCCCTCCTGAAGAGGCAGACAAGATCCTCGCAGCAGGCCCTGGCGGTGTGAAAATAGGAACCATTACTGAAGAAAAAGGTGTGCGTGTCAGCATGCTCGATGCTTCGTAAGAACTTTCTCACCCCACTAAAACTTCATATCTTAAACCTGTCTGATGAGCGACTCACTCAAACACGAATGCGGCATTGCCGTGGTGCGACTACGCAAGCCCCTCTCCTATTACCAAGATAAATACGGAACCTCCCTATGGGGACTCAATAAGCTCTTTCTCCTCATGGAGAAGCAGCGAAACCGTGGACAAGACGGTATCGGAATCGGCTGTGCTAAGCTCGACATGCCACTGGGTCAGCCGTATATCTTCCGTAGAAGAGATGCGACCCACGACTCGATGTCAGCAGTCTTTAGCAAAGAGTTAAAGAGCTTTAACAAAAAAGCGCGTAAAGGTCACCTCGACCCCAATGACCCTGTATCAGTCAAAGAAAACTTCGACTTTGGAGGTGAAGTCCTCATCGGCCATCTCCGCTATGGCACATCAGGTGACTTCGACTCTGGCTCATGCCACCCCTATCTCCGCCGCAGTAACTGGCCTACCCGCACACTCATGGTGATGGGTAACTTCAACATGACCAACACCGGCGAGCTCAATAAAAAGCTCATCGACCGTGGTCAGCACCCAGTCTTCGGCACAGATACTCAGACCGTCCTCGAGGAAGTAGGCTTCCACATGGACGAGCACCACACTGACCTCTACCATCAGCTACGTGATCAGGGGGTTCCTGGAAATGAAATCCCAGCGCACATCTCAGAGCAAATCGACTTACTCAATATCATCAAGCAATCAGCTGCCCCATGGGACGGTGGTTACGCCATTGGTGGTGTGGTAGGAAATGGCGACATGTTCGTCATGCGTGACCCACGCGGCATTCGCCCGTGTCACGTCTACCAAGACGACGAGGTCATCGCATTCGCATCAGAGCGCGTGCCGCTCATGACTGTCTTCGAAGCAGACAAAGACGACGTTAAGGAAGTCGAGCCTGGCACAGTCACCATCGTGCGACGCGACGGCAGCCAGAAGACTCAGCGTTTCCACAAAGAAATGCCTAAGAGCCCGTGCTCATTCGAGCGCATCTACTTCTCACGTGGTAATGATCCTGACATTTACAATGAGCGCAAGGCCATGGGAGCAGCCCTCGTCAAGCAGGTAGCCGAAAAAATCGATAACAACTTCGACAAAGCTGTCATATCCTTCATCCCAAACACCGCAGAAACTGCCTATTTCGGATTCCTCGACGGACTCCGCTACATGCGCCGCGATCAGGTGCGTGAGGAAATCCTCGAAGCATCTAAGAATGGTGAAATCACTGAAGAGCTACTCGATAAGCTTATCTTGAGAAACTGGCCACGCGGAGAGAAGCTCGTGCATAAGGACGTAAAGATGCGCACATTCATCGCCCAAGAAAGCGGCCGTGCTCAGCTCGTCTCACATGTCTACGACGTCACCTACGACCTCGTGAAGCCTGACGACGCACTTGTCGTCCTCGACGACTCCATTGTGCGAGGAACCACCCTCAAGGACTCCATCCTGAAGATCCTAGCGCGGACTAATCCACGCAAGATCGTCGTCTGCTCTACTGCACCTCAGATTCGCTTCCCTGACTGCTACGGCATTGACATGTCACAGCTAGGTAAGTTCATCGCTTTCCAAGCTACCATTAACCTCCTCAAACGCGCTGGGCAGAACCAATACATCGATGAGACTTATAATCTCTGTGTAGCCGAGCTTGCCAAGCCAGCTGAAGAGCGGATCAACCGCGTCAAACGCATCTACGAACAATTCACTGATGAGGAAATCTCTGCTGAAATAAGCAGCATGGTTTACCCAGAGAATACAGACTGGAACGGAGAAGTCGAAGTCGTCTTCCAGACGATTGAGAATCTTCACAGCTGCATCGAGGGTGGATCAGGCGACTGGTATTTCACCGGTGACTACCCTACCCCGGGCGGATACGCCACAGCTAACCTCGCCTTTGTCAAATGGTTCGAAGGAGCTGACGGCAGAAGCTACGACCTACCTCTCTAACTACTCAGGATACAGAACACTACGGTTCAAATACCATCTTTGTTAAAAGGCAGCCAATCTACATTGGCTGCCTTTTTTTGTGGCTTTCAATAAGCTACATCTTTCTTTCTCAGCACCTTTTAGAACTCGAAATACGTTAAGGGCTTGAGTCCAGCACACGACGCATCATACTCAGTGGCGTGAACCACCTTACCATTTCCGCTCTCAAGCAGCAAACTAGCGCTGAGCCCCTCTATGCCACCTTTGATGTCCAGCTAGAGCGCAAATCCGAGCGTGAGACCAAAACAGGGAAACCCTACTACGAAATCATCCTTGTCGACGGCACCGGTGACATGAAGCTCAAAGTCTGGGATAACCGCCCACAATTCGAAGCTCTGCAAACCATCAGCGACGGTTCACTACTGCGCCTAAGTGGCGAATGGACGCAGAACCAATACGGCATTGATTCCTCGAAATGGGATATCCGCCTGCTCAATGAAGACGAGAAAGCTGACTTCCTAGCAGGAGACCCAGAAACACGAGCCCGACAGGACAAGGACTGGGCTGACATCCTCGCGATGACAGGCTCAATCGCCGACCCTAGATTACGCGAAGTTTGCGAGCTACTCATTAGCAAATATGCTAGCAAATTTCGCCGCAGCGCAGCCGCCCGCAGAAATCATCATGCCCGCAGAGGGGGTCTCGTAGAGCATGTCGCTCAGATGATGCGCAGTGCTCAAGCCCTATGCACCGTCTACACAGACCTCAATCGCGACCTCATTACCGCAGGTGTGCTCTTCCACGACTGCGGGAAAATGTGGGAAAACAACTATCCCGAAGTAGGCTTCTCACAGCCCTACAACATCCACGGAGAAATGCTCGGCCATATCCCACTGGGTATTGAAACGCTCAATAAACTCTGGCGCGACATGATGGCCAAACAAGCAGACAACTCAACATGGCAGGAACTAACACCGAGCAGTGAAGATGTTCACATCCACCTGCTCCACCTTATAGCTAGCCATCACGGCACCCACGAGTGGGGTTCCCCCACGCTGCCTCGCACACCAGAGGCGATGACTCTTCACTACGTCGATAATCTCGACGCCAAATACGAAATGATGCGCATGGGCTACGCTAACTCACCAGAGCTAGCAGAGGGAATTCAGGAGCGTCAGTTCCCTCTTCCTTCTAATCTCGTCAAACCTCTCGATCACGTAAGCGAAGTTCTTCAGCCAGAAAACAACCCGTCTTTATTTTAATAAAAAGGAGTTATCTACTCAAATACAGGGCAAATTCAAAGTGCTAACGAATAATTTCTAACGAAAACGGGTAACTCTCATTACGCTGCTATTTCTTTTAGTAATTCTGACGGGCTTAGCCCTTCTA
>JALZUH010000215.1 GCA_023301645.1 Akkermansiaceae bacterium | reverse complement strand
GTCTAAATAATACTTTAAAATCGATATGACCTTTACTACTGAAAACTGGCAAAGCTACCTAGCTCCTATCATCGTGCTCTGCACTGTGGTGGCCTTTATCTGGAGGCTGAAGGGCAATAGTAGTGGATCTAGCTCAAGTAGCTGCGGTAGTAGCTGTGGCTGCGATGTGAACACAAAGAATGAGCACCTGAAAGCGAAGGGTTCTACTGTAGCTCCCGTTGAGGGGGAGTAGGTGGTCTGCACAATCGTCTATAGCCCTGCTTGACTGCAGACTCTTGGTGTAGAGTCGCTTTGGTAGGCAATAGAGTCTGAGCTAGCTAGTAAGCTCTATATTTAGAGCTTACTAACACGTCATTCTAGAGGTGGCGGCTAGCGAGCTGGACGGCATTCTCTGCTGTCATACCGTGCTGTTGGCGTAGCTGGTCTTCTTTACCGTGGTCGATAAATTCATCAGGCCAGCCGATACGCTCGACAGGTGTCTTGATCGATGAGTCGCTAAGTAGCTCAATGACACTAGCACCAAATCCATTGCTGAGGACGTGGTCTTCCATGGTGACGACAACCTTACACTTCTCTGCGTAGCTGCGGATGAGCTCTGCATCGAGAGGTTTGATAAATCGCGGGTTGATGAGTGCTACAGAGTGGCCGAGAGCTTCGAGCTGTTCTTTGGTCTCAAGCGCTACGGCATACATGTGCCCTAAGCTAATAATGGCGATGTCGTCGCCGTCTTGGAGCACTTCGCCTTTACCGATTTCGAGGAGAGCGGGCTGTTCCTTCGGTGTGGCTCCTATGCCAGCACCTCGTGGGTAGCGGATAGCAGATGGGCCTTCTTCGTAGTTGGCCATCGTCCATAGCATGTCGACGAATTCGTCTTCGTCCTTTGGCTGCATGTGGATGATGCCGGGAATGCCGCGAAGGTAGGCGATGTCAAAGAGGCCGTGGTGAGTAGGGCCATCGTCTCCAGAGAGTCCAGCTCTGTCCATACAGAGTCTGACGGGGAGATTCTGAAGCGCCATGTCGTGCATGATCATGTCGATCGCACGCTGCATGAATGTGGAGTAAACGGCGAAGAATGGCTTGAGTCCTTGTGTGGCATGGCCACAGGCGAATAGCGCGCCGTGTTCTTCTGCGATACCGACATCGAAGTATCGCTCTGGGAGTTCTTTTTTGAAAACTTCTAGTTTTGTCCCGCCGGGCATGGCGGCTGTAATCGCGGTGATTGCAGGGTCTTTTTTTGCAAAGTCGGTGACGGTGCGACCAAAGATCTCTGAGTAGGTAGGAGTCGAGCCTGCTGCGGTGGATCCGTCTTCAATCTTGTAGGTGCCAAGTCCGTGGAATTTACCGGGGTTGGCAAGTGCTGGCTCGTAGCCGCGGCCTTTTTCAGTGATGATGTGGAGGATGACGGGCTCGTTCTTCGTCTTGAGGTGCTCGAAGGTGCTAATTAATAGTGGCAGGTCATGACCGTCGATTGGTCCGTAGTAGTGGAGTCCAAATTTCTCGAAGATGACATTGGGCAGTAGCAGGTTTTTGGCGTTTCTCTCTACTTTATGGGCAAATTTACGCACAGTTTCACCACCGATTTTGCCTACAAATTCCGAGGCTTTTTCGCGCACAGATGCATAGGTGGGGTGGGTTTGTAGCGCGTTGAAGTATTTGGCAAGGGCTCCTACATTACGATCAATAGACCATTCGTTGTCATTGAGGACGACGATGAGGCGGTCAGTGGTGTCGGCAACATTGTTCATCGCTTCTAGAGTAGCTCCACAGGTGAATGCTGCATCACCAGCTACGGCGACGACGTGATTGTCACCACCTTTGAGGTCGCGTGCTGACGCCATGCCGAGAGCTGCTGAGAATGCTGTGCCTGCGTGACCTGCTCCGTAGCAGTCGTGTTCAGATTCTGTGCGTAAGAGGAAGCCGTTGAGACCTCCCGGTGTTCTGATTGTGTGGATGGTGTCTGCTCGTCCAGTGAGCATTTTGTGCACATAGCCTTGATGAGACACGTCGAAGAGGAATTTGTCTTCAGGTGTTTCAAATACTCGATGCATGGCAACGGTGAGCTCAACGACACCAAGGTTCGGGCCAAGGTGCCCGCCAGTGCGAGAGAGTGAGTGGATGAGTGTGTGTCTGATTTCTTCACAAAGCTCAGGGAGCTTTTCTTCAGGGAGGGCCTTTACGTCTTCTGGTCCTTTGATTTGTGAGAGAAGCTCAGGGAGATTAGAAGAGCCGGATTTCGTCGTCATTTTTATCGTTGGAGCCTGTTGCTGGCTCATGGGTAGTTGAGTTGTTACTAGAGGGCTTTGGTTCCTCTTTAGGTTTGAGAGTGATGAGCTCTAGTCTTTTTCGAGCATTGTTGAGAACGGATTCACAGTGACTAACTAAGGACGCACCTCGTTCGTAACTTGATATAAGCTCTTCGAGTGGAAGTTGTCCAGATTCCATGGTTTCGACCATGGTTTCTAGTTCTTCAAGGGCTTGTTCGAAGCTGGGCTTTTTACTTGTTTTGTCAGTAGCCATGTGGGGTTGATTAAGTAGGTGAAATCACTAAGTTCTCTTTATAATATTACCTTGCGGTCGCACTAAATGCCTCTTTTGAGTAGAAGGTCATGTAGTTCGCATAAAGTAAAGGCACAGGGTATTTGTAGTTCTGTTTGATGTGATTAAAATCTGGGTGGGAAGCTAAAAAGTTGGGAGCTTTGGCTTGGGCTGCCCATGCGCCGTAGACGAGAGGGAAGAGGTCTTTGTATTGTCCGTATGCACCAGCTGTCCTAATAATGGGATCGCTGTTAAATGAATACGGGGTGATGTGGATGCCTGAGATGTTGGAGCCTAGGTCTTGGGCTATTGTTTCAATAGCTTTAATCTGATCGAGATTGTGCGGCAGCCAGAGAGCGGGTCTATTAGCATACCAAGCTACTGCCCAAGGTGTATCTGAGATGATGAGCTCATCTTCAGAGGTATTGTCTGCAACGAGGCGATTGAGCGATGGGGGGTAGTAGAAGGGTGTGTGGGGGATGCCTACTTTCCCTGCACTTAAGCCTCTTTTGAGATTAAGAGGGAGGCTAAAGAGCATGGGGCCAATACTAATGAAGATAATGATGATAAAGTGCGCGTTGCGTAACATCTGCATGGACTGGTTGATCTGCACTTTTGCCCATAGGATGGCGAGCATCGCTAGGCCGTATGCTGTCATGAGGGGGGTGAATAAGATGAGGACTTGATTGGAGTCCATAACACCGTCCCTTGTGCCGTAGAGGGTCATGCCGATACTGGCAAAAAATACCATAAGTAGTATAAGCCAGCGAAATGAGCGAATTAGCTTATTCCTAAAAGGATGGATGAGGCTGATGAAAAACAGAGGTGCTACGAGTATAGAGCCTAAGTTACCGTATAGTGAGCTTAGCTGGCTGAGTGTGGATGAGATAATCTGCACAAAGAGACCTTGAATGCCTAGTTGCTGATCTTCAGGTGAGAGTGATCGAAGCAGGTAGTCTTCTGAGAAGCCGAGGCCGTCATGAATGGCGTAGAATGCCATGCCTAAGGAGCTGCCGCTAGGGATGGTGTAGATGAAGTAGGTGATGGGTAATACGACGACGGCAAGCATGCCGATGAGTATGGTGGCAACAACTCCTTTAGGTTTGAAGAAGATGGCACAGAAGACGGTGAAGCCGATGTAAATCCAGATGGTGATCCAGTGCGTGAGGGCTAGTAAGCACATGAAGAAGCCAGCGATGAGGATGGAGCTCATAAAGCTTTTGTCTTCTTGAGTTTTCTCAATGGCTTTCCAGAGGTGGAGCATCGCCAGGGAGAAGAGTAACAACATGAGCATCTGAGGTAGCCCAGACTGAGCAAATTGCCACATGAGCTGACAGAACATCAAGAGGATAGCTGTGATGAAGGCGATGGTATTGTCAAAAATCCTTGAGATGAGGAGGTAGTTGACACCTATCGCTGCGATGAAAAAGAGCGTGCAGGTAGCCGCGATGATACGGTCGAGCCCGTAGATGTTCGAATTCTTAGGCATGCGCCACTTCTGGGTGTCGTTACCCTGCACGGCTTTGATGACAGAGCCGTATATGAGTGGGTTAAGAGGCGCGTGGTAGGTTTCAGGGAATTGATTGAAGCTGGCGGGTTCCTTGCCGTTTTGCTTGATCTGCCAGATAGCGGCGGGGCGAATGACCTTGGTGCTGTAGCCGTTTCCGCTGGCGAGTTCCTTGCCAATTTGTGCTTGCTCCATGGCCCTTGGCGAGGAGAGTCCTTTAAAGGTGATAAAGAGAGAGATTACAGCAAGACCAAGTAAGATGACGAAGAGAGTCATGAGACGGTAGGCGAGTGCTTTATCTGCGTTTTTTGGCGAGTTATTATTGGCCATAGGATGGGGTGGTTATTTGGGGGGAGGCGGAGAAAGGGAGGTAGGGAAAGAGGCTCGCTTAGAGATGGGTCAGTTGAGCGTTTTGAAGCTATTTGTTCTGAGCTCTAACTGGGGGTGCGGTGAGTTTCTTTATAGGTGAAGGTCTTTGAGCTTACGCTGGAGTGTGCGGCGGCTGATGCCAAGTAGTTGAGCAGCTTCTGTTCGGTTGTGCTTGGTATACTTGAGCGCACGTTTTATTGTATGTAATTCGAGCACTTGCAAGTTGAATCCCTCGTCTTTGCTTTCAGAAGAGAGGGTGGCTGATGAAGAATGGCTGATTTGTAGGGGTTGGGCGTTGTTGCTGGTCTCCTGTTGGTCATGGGAAATCATGAAGTAAGGGAGGTGGCTGATGTCAATATGGGCACTATTGCTCATGATGACACCGTGCTCGATGACGGTTCGTAATTCTCGAACGTTGCCTGGCCAGTTATAGAGACGTAGTAGGTTGAGGGCTTGACTGCTGAGTGGTTTGGGCTCTTTGCCGTTGTCATCGGCGAATTCTTTGAGGAATGATTGTGCAAGTAGGATAACATCTTCGGCACGGTCTCTTAGCGCTGGCATGAGAACGCGTATGACATTGAGTCGGAAGAAGAGGTCTTCGCGGAATTCGCCTTCTTTGACGAGTTCTTGCAGGTTTTTGTTCGTGGCGGCGATGACTCGGACGTCTACTTTAATGGGGGTGTTGGAGCCGACTCGCTCGATGGTTCGCTCGCCAAGGGCTCGGAGTAGTTTAACCTGAGTAGATGGGTCTATTTCGCCAATTTCATCGAGGAAAAGGGTGCCTCCATTGGCCTGTTCGAACCGTCCTATTCGGCGCTGCGAGGCTCCTGTGAAGGCGCCTTTTTCATGGCCGAAAAGCTCGCTTTCTAGTAGCTGGGGTGAGAGGGCGGCACAGTTTACAACAATGAGCTTATCCTTAGGTCTGCCGCTGAGCTGATGGAGGGCGTGGGCGATGAGCTCTTTACCTGTTCCGCTTTCACCTTCAATGAGGACGGTGGCGCGGGTGGGCGCGACTTGGCTAATGAGGTCACCTATTTTTTGGATGGCTGATGATTTGCCGACGAGCTTTTCTAGTCCGTGGATGCTTTCGCCATTGAGCACGCGGAGGGTTTGATTTTCCTGCTCAAGGCGCAGCACATTTTTCTCCATGCTGCGGCTCTGTATGGCGCGTTTGAGGAGGAGTTCTACTTCATTGAGATTGAGGGGTTTGGTGATGAAATTCCACGCGCCTCGACGCATGGCTTCTACTGCTGTGTCGACTGATCCGTAGGCAGTCATCATGATCGATACAGGCGAGCGAGGTAGAGCGAGTGCTTGGTCGAGGAGCTCCATGCCACTATCGCCACCGAGGCGAAGGTCGGTGAGCATCAGGTCGATGGGCTCAGACTTGAGCACGCTCATGGCTTCCTTGATGTCGGCAGCGACATAACACTCAAAGCTGTCTTCTAGTGCCATGCGGAGGCCGTCGCGCGTGGACTTTTCATCATCTACGATGAGCAAGGTGGCTGTGTTCATGGTGTCTTAGGGTAGTGGGGCGGGGCGGCCAGGGGGTCGACTTCGATGACGTCATCTTGACTGCTTTCGAGCTGTCTGATGTGCTTGTCTAGACGGGGGATCGATATAGTGACAGAGGTTCCTTGGTTTTGGTGGCTTTCGATCTCTATGTTCCCTCCATGTTGGCGGATGATACGTCTGACGATGAGTAGTCCTAGACCGGTGCCGGATTTCTTAGTGCTGCTGTAGGGCTCGAAGATCGATCCCATGACTTCGGGCGATATGCCTGAGCCGTGGTCTCTGATGATGAGGGTAAGCTCGAAGTCGGATACACGAGAGATGATGTCGATGCTGCCGCCGCTGGGGGGGAGTGCTTGGTAGGCGTTTTTGAGGAGGTTGTAGAAGGCTTGCTTGATCTGGTTGCCGTCGAGTTCAAGTAGTGGCTCTGTGGGGCTGAGGTCGAGATTGATTTTGACAGAGCGCTCGCTTAGTTCAGGTGCTAGCAGGCTGAGTGTTTGGCGTAGTATCTCGTGGATCTGGAGGGGTGTTCTTTCTGGCTGAGTCGGGCGGACGGCTTGGAGGAACTCCTTGAGGGTGGCGTCGAGGCGGCGGATTTCTCCTTGGGCTGTCTCTAGGTGATTAGAGAGGTTTTCTTGGTCTTGGGCGGGGAGTTTTTTGATCTTTCGTTCGAGGAGCTGTAGGTGGATGTCGAGTGAGTTCAGCGGATTCCCAATCTCATGGGCGACTCCTGCGGCGAGTAGTGTGAGGGCATTGAGCTTCTCACTTTCGGCTGTTTCTTCTTCTTTTTTACGAGTGAGGGTGATGTCGCGCACGAGTAATACGTAGCCGAGGAGGTGCTCGTCTTCGGCTACTTCGCTGCGCATGGGAGAGAGGTAGAAGTTCAGCTGCCTTTGCTCTGGGTAGAGCACTTCCATGTCTCTGCTGATGATACGCTCTGGGTCAGCTAGCTTTTTCCAGTCGAGTCCTCGGATGGCCTGGGAGAGGTTTTTGCCAATGCTTTTTACGGGGTCGATACCGAAGATTCGAGAGGCAGAGTGATTGACATAGGTGAGCTGTCCATCGGGGTCGAGGATGAGGACACCTTCTTGGAGAGATTCGAAAACACTTTCTAAGAACCCCTTTTCTCGCACGAGCCTCATGACGAGTCTCTGCACCTCCGCTGGCTCTACTTGGTCGAGGCGAGCGATGAGTTTGTCTAGAAATCCAGATTTCATAGTGGGGTGGGTGAGGGGTGCTTGGTGCTGTAGCTGCGTGACAAAATGGCACACGTTGGGGTGAATTGCAATACTCTTGAGTGTGCTTGATGATGGGTGAGTAGGAACAAAAAAGAGATATACCTATGCGGTATACCTCTTTGTGTGATTGATGCGCGGCTGAACCTTCAGGTTCTTGCTCAGCAATGGGTTGCTGAGAATGGCTTAGTAGCCTTTTTCTTCGATGTAGTCAGCGACCCACTCGATGCCGTAGTTACCGTTTTTAAAGTCTGGGTGGTCGATGATCTCTTGCTGGAAAGCGATCGTGGTTTTGATGCCTTCGATCTTGAATTCAGCGAGGGCTCGCTTCATGCGCGCGATGGCGATCTCACGAGTCGAGGCTGTAACGATAAGCTTGGCAATCATGGAGTCATAGTGTGGTGGCACACTGTATCCTGAATAGACGTGAGTGTCTACACGGACACCTTTACCTCCTGGTGAATACCAGTGAGTGATGGTTCCTGGGCTCGGGCAGAAATTATTGTATGGGTCTTCTGCATTGATACGACACTCGATAGAGTGCCCACGTGGAGAGGCGTTTAGCACATTGATTGATAGGCTTTCTCCTGCGGCAACACGGATTTGCTCTTTGATGAGCTCACATCCCATGACTTCTTCAGTGACGGGGTGCTCTACCTGAATACGAGTATTCATTTCCATGAAGTAGAAGTTCTCTGCTTTTTCATCAACGAGGTATTCGATGGTGCCAGCATTTTCGTAGCCGATGGCTGAGATGAGGCTGACTGAGGCTTTGGCCATCTTCTGGCGGAGTTCATCAGAGATGAGTGGTGATGGGCACTCTTCGATGATCTTTTGGTTACGACGCTGCATGGAGCAGTCGCGCTCACCGAGCTGGATGAAGTTACCGTGGGTGTCGCCGATGACCTGAATCTCGATGTGGTGAGGCTTGAGAACAAGCTTCTCTAGGTAGCAAATGCCATTACCAAAGCATGCAATAGCTTCTTGGCTGGCGGCGTTGTAGAGGGAGATGAATTCTGATTCTTCAAAGCATGGGCGCATGCCGCGACCACCACCACCTGCGGTGGCTTTGATCATGACTGGGAAGCCGATTTGCTTGGCAAGCTCTAGGCCGTGCTCAGCTGAGTCGAGGACTCCGTCTGAGCCAGGTGTGACTGGCACGCCGTTGCTGACGGCTGTGGAGCGAGCTGTGTTTTTGTCACCCATCTTGAGGATGACTTCTGCGGATGGTCCGATGAATTTAATATTGCAGCTTTCACAGATTTCTACGAAACGAGCATTCTCTGAGAGGAAGCCGTATCCAGGGTGGATGGCGTCTGCGCCAGTGATTTCAGCTGCTGCAATGATGCGATCTGGCTTCAGGTAGCTATCCTTACTAGGTCCAGGCCCGATACAGACAGCTTCGTCAGCGAGCTGCACGTGCATGGAGTCGACGTCTGCTTCAGAGTAGACAGCTACAGAGGTAACGCCTAGCTCACGGCAGGCACGGATGATGCGCAGGGCGATTTCCCCACGGTTGGCTACAAGGACTTTATTAAACATCGGGTTGGTTAGGCAATGGCTATCCAGAGTTGGTTTCCAGAAATGATGAAGAAGTATGATGGGTGGTGTGCAAATTACTGCACGCGGAAGAGCGGATCACCAAACTGAACTGGCTCACCGTCTTTTGCTACGATAGCTGTGACGGTTCCTGATGTTTCTGCTTTGATTTCGTTCATCACTTTCATGGCTTCAACAATACAGATTGTCTGACCTTCGCTGATGGTGTCACCTACAGATACGTAGGCTGGAGATTCTGGATTAGGAGAGATGTAGAATGTTCCTACCATAGGGGCTTTGATTTCATTGCCCGCAGGCTCGGCTGCTGCTGGAGCACTTGCCGCCGCTGGTGCAGCTGCTAATGGTGCCGCCGCTAAAGGGGCTTGCATTGCTGTTTGTGCTACTTGGACAATGTCAGCTCCTTTTTTGAGCTTCAAATTGACACCTTCTTCTTCAAGGTGGAAATAAGATAGCTCATGCTCGTTCATGAGCTCTACAATTTTACGGATTTCGTTGTGGTCCACGGTGTTAAAATAGTTAGTTTTTAGTAGATGAATACGAGAAGCTTCCCGTATCTTGTTGTCTGCGCCGCATACTAGTCGTGAGATATGCTGAGCGTCAAGTGAATGCATACTTGAGTTTTTTCAAATTTAAAATGCTCATGTGTTGAGGCGCTTTGGCACATTTCTCTAAATGGCAATTGGACTTTTGTCTATAATGTGAATAAAGTTCGAAACGATGTTACAGTTGGTCGAGCAGGGAGGTTCATTTGTGTATGTTCTAGGGTTATTAGCTCTAGTGAGCATGTTGCTTATTTTTGAGCGGTTTTTCTTTTTTCAAAAGATCCAAACTAATGCTGCTGATTTGCTCTTGGGACTTGCCAATCATGTTCGTAAGGGTGCATTTGCAGAGGCTATTCATGAGGCTGCGCGTGCTCCTGGGCCCGCTGCTCGAGTGGCACATGCTGTGCTGTTGCGTAAGAATTTAGAACGTAGTGATCTGCGTGATGTGGCACAAGAGGCGGGGCAGTTAGAGGTTCCTGCATTAGAACGTAATCTTCGTGGCATCTATGGTATTGCTCTCATTGCTCCATTGGTGGGGATGCTGGGCACGGTAAGTGGCTTGGTGAATACGTTCATTGCTATATCAGAGGATAAGGGGTTTGCCTCATCGACGGAGATGTCAGCGGGTGTATATCAGAGCTTGGTAACTACTGCTCTCGGCTTAGCTGTAGCTATTCCGGTGTATCTTTTTTATCTGTTTTTCTACGGTCGAGTGAAGCGTGTGGCTCACCGTCTGGAGCGAGTGGGTATCGAGTCGGTCAATATTGTTTGTGACGCTCGTGATCAGGGAGAGATTGTATCCTTTAGTGAGAAGAAGGAGGAGATCTCCCAGAAAGCTCAGAAAATTAAAAAATGAAGCTTCAGCTTACTATACCTTCAAAGCCTGGGTTTTTGCATATGCTACCAGGGTTAGATGTGATCGCCTTGCTGTTGATTTACCCTCTGATGGGTGCATCCCTCGTGCAGGAGACAGGTATTGGGGTGACGTTACATGAGTCGCCATGGAGCTACGGGCAGAGTTCAAGCCCTGTTGTCGTGACTCTCGGTGCTGGGCAGGGTAGCCCGCTGTGGGTGAATAAAAAACTCATTCAGTCAGAGGATTTGGAGTCTGAGATTACCAAGATTCGTGAGTCCGAGGACGGCTCGTTGATGACTTCTGTGGTGTTGCGATCTGATGTGGCGGTGTCGAGTAGGGCTGAAAAGGAGGTCATGCACCGTATTTTGAAGCTTGGCCTTGATTGTAAACTTCTGGGTAAGCCTGTGGAGATGGGGGTGAAGTAGGGTTATGTTTTTCTCACGCAAGAAGAAGCTGCTCAAGGATCGCGAGGCGGGGTTGATTTTTAATTGGCGGCAGTCTCGTGGATACCAGCTGGGGAAAATCAGCTCATTGATCATGAGTGCTTTGATCTTTGTCTTCGCCTTGTATGCGCTAAAGGTCAAAACCGTGCAGCCAAGCGTGGAGCTAAAGCGTGAGGGGGTGGTCACGATGGTGGATCCGGAAGATCCTAGAAACCAAGGACTGATGATGCACATCAGTCGGAATTCGCCATTTCCACCGCGCTGGGACCCTGCCCATGACGTGACTCATGCCGACAGGGTGAATCAGAAGCTAGATGATTTACTGGGTGCTAAGTCGACTTATGACCCTAAGCTACTGCCGATGCAGGAGGAGCAGGCGAGAGATCTTGATGTGTCAGTGATTGGTCCTGATTTGCCCGAATGGGTGGCTGCTGCTAGTGATGAGGGACGTGCTTCTCTGAAAGGTGCTGCTCATGCGGATATGCTTAATCTGAGTGTCTCGATGCGAAGTGAGGGGGCGTGGGCAACGAGAATCGAGCAATCGTCATATGTGTTGCCTCATGGTTTTCTGTCAGAGGAGTCTTACGGCCAATCTTATGAGTTTATTGTGGCTCTTAACTCTCACGGGAGTGTGCTCAGCTGTTTACCTGTTATTGGTGGGTCGATGGATGCTCTGAAGGCAAGTGAAAGCCAGAAGCAGCTCGCATCATGGTTTAGCCAGCAGGCGTTTTTGCCTGCTGATGACTCAGCGGTGACGGTTGGCGTTGTCGAGCTGGAAGTAGCAGCTAGAAAGGGGGCGAAATGATTGAGTTATCGATTGAGGATTTCATCCTTTGGGTAGTGTCATTACCGATTGTTGTCATTGGGTTGTTTTATCTTTTTAGTGGTGTGGCAAACCGTGGCGAGAGGTTAGCTAGCTCGCGCTATAATGTTCGCTGCCGAGGTTGCGGTAGCGTGTTTCAAGATGCGACACGCGAAAAGCACCCGCAGTGTCCTGAATGTGGGCGTAAGAATCACCGTAAAGGGGCGCAAAAGTTCGGTTAGGTATTTTTAGCGATGTATATTGAGTGATCAAGCTTGCACTCATGGCGATCTGCTGAATAATGCTTGCCGTTACGCGTTACGCGGATTGTCCATTCCTAAATCCGCCGAGGCTATTATTTACATCATTAATTTATGAACGATCGTAGAGTTGTCATCACTGGCGTGGGGGTATTAAGCCCTCTCGGAAATGATCTGCAAAGCACCTGGGAAGGTCTCAAAGCAGGTAAGAGCGGTATTGGACCAATTACCTTAACTGACCCTGAGCCGTATGCTTGTAAAATAGCAGGTGAGGTTAAAGGCTTCGATGAGGCTCCATGGTTCTCTAATCCTAAGGACGGTCGCCGTTGTGACCGCTACGCTCAGTTTGCAGTAGCTGCATCCAAGATGGCTATTGAAGACGCTGGACTAGACGATGACAGTATTGACCGTAATCGCGTCGGCGTGATGGTTGGTAGTGGTATCGGTGGTCTGGGCACACTTGAGCGTGAACACGAGAAGCTTATTAAGCGAGGCGCTGCACGCGTGTCCCCTTTCGTTATCCCGATGATGATTTCTAATATCGGTAGTGGTATTATCTCCATGGAGTATGGATTTGGCGGGCCAAATATGGTCATTGTCACAGCATGCGCTACCTCGAACCATAACATTGGTGAGGCTTGGAGAATGATCAAGTTCGGTGATGCTGACGCATTTGTATGTGGCGGAGCTGAGGCGACGATTCTCCCAATGGGCATTTCTGGATTTAGCAACATGAAGGCACTCAGCACACGCAATGATGACCCTCAAGGCGCATCACGCCCGTTTGACACAGGCCGTGACGGCTTCGTCATGGGTGAAGGCGCTGGAGTTGTCGTCATTGAAGAATACGAGCACGCCAAGAAGCGTGGTGCTACCATCTATGGTGAGCTAGTAGGCTACGGCATTAGTGGTGACGCCCATCATATGACTTCACCGCATCCTGAGGGTGACGGTGCAGCTCGCTGCATGGACATGGCGCTCAAGCACGCTAAGATGAATCCTGAAGACGTTACTTATGTAAACGCCCACGGCACATCGACACCACTAGGTGATGTATGTGAAACGAAGGCGATTAAGAAAAGCTTCGGCAATCACGCTAAAGACAATCTCATTGTGAGCTCTACGAAGTCAATGACAGGCCACCTCCTCGGTGCAGCTGGTGGCGTTGAGCTAGCAGCATGCCTCATGGCTATGAAGGACGGTATTGTTGCCCCTACCATCAACCTCGAAAACCAAGATCCTGAGTGTGACCTTGACTACACCGCTAATGTTGCGCGTGAAGTCGAAGTGAAGGCAGCTCTTAGTAACTCCTTTGGTTTCGGTGGGCATAACTCAAGTCTTCTTGTTCGCAAGATGGACTAATGACTTCGTCTAAAAAGCCGATCTAAGCGGCCAATAGTTCCGAGGGAACCTGAAAGATCATGGAGCACATTTACCGACGTCGAGTTCACTTTGCAGATACAGATGCTGCCGGCGTTGTGCACTTTGCACGGCTCCTCTGCTACGCGGAGGAGGCCGAGCACGATCTGCTGGCTAAGCTCAATATACCCATTCTTAATAATGGTGGCTGGCCAAGAGTCAATGTCAGCTGTGACTACTTCGCACCGATTAGATTTTCCCGAAGCCGTGCTAGTGATGCTCCTTCTGATGCCGCTGGTCTGGCTGGGCCTAGCGAGGTAGAGGTGAGTATCCGTGCCGTCGAAATAGGGAAGAGCTCAGTGCTCTGGGCATTTAAAATATCCTGCTGTGACGGAGCCGGGCCCGAGAAGCACAAGTTATGTGCTGAAGGGCAGGTGAAAACCGTGCGTGTAAACGCAGAAGGTAAGCCTGAGACTATTGCTCAGCAATGGCGCGCTGATCTACTCAGTTTGGCTTAATTTAGGCCAGTAAGGCGTAAGACAGGTGAGACCTATTGGAGGAGTTCTTTGAGCATCGCCATGGCGACATCATACGACATGTTGAGACTATCAGCTGAGATGAGATCCATATCGTCTCCCTCCTCGTGCCACCAGTGGCTGTGCTGGAAATCACCAATGATATCAATGGTGGGAACACCTGCTTTATTTAAATAATAGTGGTCATCGAGAATGCCACCTTTAGCCATCCCGAAGTGCTTCTGGTAGCCATACTTGTCTACAGCTGCCATCATCATCGCGGCTAGATCCTTAGGTGAATCAATGGGGATGGCGATATCGAGGTCCTTGTGGCCGACCATGTCCAAGATGATACCATGCTTAGGCTTAGTAGCTCGCTTGTAGAGCTCAATAGCGTAGGCGCGGCTACCGTAGAGTCCATCACCAGACTCTAGGCTCATGTTTTCATTGAAAGACTCTTCGCCGTCAAAAAAGACGATTTCGAGTTGTTTAGCCATGGCGGGGTTTTCTTTAGCAAGAGTATTGCCGAGCTCAACGATCAGAGCACATGCAGATGCGGCATCGTCTGCTCCTAGGAAGTCAGGTAGCTCTGGGATGAGCTTCGAGTCAAGGTGAGCTCCTAGAATGAGAGTGGCGGGTAGGTTCTTAAGGTCATCGCTGTGAGTTAGCTCGTGGTCACCGTATCGAGCGATGAGATTGGTGAATGTCTTCTTACCTAGTGGGGTGTCACGAACCACCGAGTGCTTCACCGTCTTCCAGCCGTGTTTTGCCATCTCACGTGTGATGTATGCCTGAGCCTTGTCGAGTCCCTCCGACTCAGGTGGCCGCGGGCCACAAGCTAGTATTGCAGCCGTGTGATCATAGGCTGCATTACCGTGCTGCTTCTTAGCGCTCTCTTGGCTCAAGAGCCATGCTGCAGCCGCTGCGAAGATGACGAGAAGAGAAATGATGACCTTGGCTTTCATGGAAGAGAACCTTGGTTAAATAAGATCTTAGTGCAATGAAAATTACACGATTGGGTTTCTAGGATTTGACCACTTGGTTAGCTAGTCACGGTGGGGTGAAGCACGCTACGGGACTACTAGATAGAAGTTAGAGACAGAGGCGTATATATAGGGTCGATATTGACCACCGCTGGGGGTGGTATGTTAGGTTCGTCACTTCTCTAACCCTTTAAAAATCATGATCAATAAACACGCGAGTAACTTTCTACTATCTCTTCTATCCACCTTTATTTGCGGGGGCGATGTTCTGGCTCAGAATCAAGATCATTACCCAGAGTTCAGCTGGGATAAAGTGCCCTTCACCTTTCATTTTGGTAAAAGAAGCACGCTGATGACTCCAGATGAAGCCAAGTTTGTAGCGTCACGGTCGAGCTTTATCTGTCTGGAAAAAGGACACGCCAAAGACGAAGTCAAATACACTGAAGGTGCTATTCTTCAGGAGTCCAAGCAGCTGAAGAAATTCAATCCTGAGATGAAAGTCATCTTCTACTGGAATGCATTTTTAGACTACGACCTTTACCGAGCGCATGAGCACTATCAAAATAAGCCTGAATGGTGGCTAAGAAAACTAGATGGAGAGCTAGACCTCAAGAAAGAGCGGTTCAAACGCTATGACCTCACTCATCAAGCAGTCAGGGACTGGTGGACTGATGTCGCCCAGAAGGCGGTGGTCGAAGGTGGCTGTGATGGGGTGTTTATGGATGCTTTCCCTCAGGTGGTGGCTACGGGTAATAAAAAGCTCTGGGGTAATGCCAAATACAATGACATGCAGCAGGGCTTATCAGCTCTGGTCGCAGAAACGCGCACTAAGCTAGGTGATGATAAGCTCATTCTCTATAATGGGGTGAGGAGTAGCGATAAGCGCAATATAGGGAACAACTTCATGCAGGAAACTGATGCCGTGATGATCGAGCACTTTGCCCATTTTCAGAGTGGCTCAAAAGAATCTATCTTGGCTGATATTCGCGAAATTACTAAAGCTGGCAAAGCAGGTAAGATCGTTGTTGTTAAAGCATGGCCTGGTTTCGCATGGATTGATAAGGAATTCATGGCGAAGCCACTCGCGGAGAAGAGAAAGCTGGCGGCAGAGAACATTACCTTTCCACTGGCAGCCTTTCTAGTTGGAGCTCAGGAGCATGCCTACTTTAGCTACAGCTGGGGCTACCATATGGAAATGGGGTCGATGGACTGGTATCCAGAACTCGATAAAAAACTAGGCCCACCACTAGCCGATGCGAAGCAATCAGAGTGGATTCTCCAGCGTGAATTCACCCACGCATCCGTCTGGGTGGATCTTGAGAAGAAGGAAGCCAAAATCGAGTGGAGAGAGTGATCATAGCGGGTCTTCGCTACTGGCGTTGCATATTGGCACATAAGCGTGTCTCGCCTTACGAGACACAAAAAACCCTCAAGCCTTTTTGGATATAAGGAATTGAGGGTTAATGAATGGTGGCCCCACTCGGATTCGAACCAAGGACACGCGGATTTTCAATCCGCTGCTCTACCAACTGAGCTATGGGGCCTTCACCTTCAGGTGCTGGGACGGTTTAGTGTGGGATGGCGAGATTGACAATATAAAAGTGAGTGAAAGGGTGATGTTTTTTGGATTAGCTGCTGCGGTTGGGTTTCAAATGGATTTGAGGTGCTCTTGGGTAAGGTGCGAGTTGGCTCTATGGTAGGTCACAGGCTCGAGGCGTGGGCACAAAAAAAGACACTCTAGTCATAGAGTGTCTTCTTGAAAATGTATGTGGCAGATCGAAATTTGCCGAAACTGTGCACTAGGCACTAATGTGTTGTCAGTGAAGTGTGAAACTTCAAATTACGCACCAGTCTGCTCATCAGTAGCAGGCTTGTTGCGCTGAAAACGCCAGCGGATAGCGTGACGCTTAACTGCAGAACGCTCTTTGCGCTGCTTGCGCTGTGTTACTGTTTCGAATGCACGGCGGCGGCGCATTTCTTCAAGTATACCTTCGCTGTCGAGCATTGTCTTAAGACGCTTAAGTGCGCGGTCTACTGGCTCACCTTTTTGGATTTCTACACCTCTCATAATATTATATAAAGCTTTGTTGTGACTGGTTTGATAGCTATTTGGCAGCGATTGCTGAGTATTAGCTATAGCGGTCTGAGTGGGGATCCACGGCTGACCGGAGGCGGAAGCTATGAGTGATCGGGCTGATCGTCAAGCATGAAAGAGTGAGATTTTTATACCAATACGCGGCTGCAGGGGCATTAGCGTGTGGGTAGGAGCTTCTTGAGGCTTTGATAAATAGGTCTTCCCGTGATTCTGCGGTGGAAAAAGTAGAGGGCGATGAGGGAGAAGAGGATGTTTGTGCTCCATGCAGCTAGTGCTGGTGGCATGTGCCCGGCTTCGCCAAAGGTAAGAAAGAAGCTGGATGCGAAGAGCATGCCAGCGGAGAGGAAGAGGGCAATGGAGACTCCGCCAGCGGTGCCTCGTCTGCTAAAGACGATGCCGAGTGGTGCGGCTAGGAGGATGGTGACGAGACAGATAAAGGGCTGGGCGAGGCGGTAGTGCCATTGGGTCAGGTAGGGGCTTCGGTCTGCCCAGCTGATGGATTCGTTAGCCGTGAGCCAGCTATTGAGCTCTGGGATGCCTAGGTGGAGGGGCTTGAGCCCGGGCTTGATGATCTGCCACGGGGTTTCTTGCCAGTCGAAGCTGACGGTGGGGTCAGTTTTGATTTTCTTGGGGATGGGCTGGTGCAGGAGGTCGATGAGCGTGACATCTCCAGCAAAGGTCCAGCTCTTGGTGTCTCTCGACCATGTGGCGCTTTTGGCTTGGAGCTTGAGGCTGGGGTAGCCTTCTTGATTGAAGCTTTGGATGGTTACGTTTTTGAGCAGGCCTGTTTTTTCAAAGTGGTTGGGGAATGCTCCTACGAGCCAGACACGCTTTGAGTCGGCGTCGCGGTAGATGACTGATTGAGCGCGGTTGGCTTCGTTTCCTAGATGGGTTTTGAGGATGATTTTTTTATTCCCTTCAGCCCATGGGCCCCAGTGGTAGTTGAATATTAAGGATATGGTGGTGCAGAAGAGCCCGGTGATAAGTAGCGGGGCGACGATTCGCAATACCCCGCGGCCTGTTTGGACCATACCGACGATTTCTTGGTGCAGTGACATTTTTCCAAGGCAATGCAGGAGGGAGAGCATCAGGGAGTAGGGGAGCAGGAAGATGGTGATGGCGGGGAGGTGAATGCTGTAGTAGGAGCGGACGGCAGCCCAGGTGTCTTCTGCTTCGCTGAAGTCTGAGGCTCTGTTTTGGAGGTCAGTGAGTAGCAGGATCGCCATGAGAGCTCCCATGATGAGGGAGAAGGAGGTGAGAAACTGCCTTGCTGTGTAGCGGTCGAGCTTACCTGCGAAGTGGTAGAGCCATGCCGCGCTTGCGGGTAGGAGGTAGAGTAATCCTAGTATCCATGGTCTCAGGCGGTGGCCTCGGATGTCGGTGTCTGGAAAGCCAAGAATGTGCTCTTCGACGATGATGCTCTCGCGTGGGATGGCCCAGATGGCGAGAAGGATGCCTGCTACTGTGAGTAATAGGGGCCAGATGAGGGTTTTGACAGGTGTGCTCACAGGCATGGCGTGATGATGGCTACGCTGCCTGAAACTGACAAGTAGTATTTAGGTGAGTGGGGGTGTAAATTGGTAGAGGGTGGGATTGTTGGTTATTGGTCAGGCTATAGGTTAAGTTCTGGGCTGTTGCAGGTGTTGGCTAGGTGTGTTACAGGTTTTCTAGCATGGGAATAGATCAGCGAGATTACATGAATAGTGGCGGAGGCGGGTATTCTAGGAAGGTGGGTGGTATGTCCCGCTTGGCAGGGGCTCCTGTGGTGAAGTGGTTACTGGTGAGTAATATCGTGATTTTCATCATTGAAATGTTACTTAATCAATCTCCTGTATTACCCGCAGGCTATCGTAGGGGGCATGATTCGTGGTTGTGGGATTCGTGGTTTTTCTCGGTGGAGGCTGGTATTTATGGTGGTGAATTTTGGCGATTTTTGACATTTCAGTTTCTCCATGGCGATGGCTGGCATTTATTTGGCAATATGCTGGGTCTTTTCTTTTTTGGCACGATTGCTGAGCGTTGGTGGGGGAGTAGGAGGTTTGCTTTTTTCTACCTCTCTTGTGGAGTAGCGGGTGCCTTGTTTTATACATTGCTGCTGTGGTTGCCCGGGTTGCTGCCTCTGGATATGGCGGGCACGAGGATGATTGGTGCTTCGGCGGGTGTGTATGGGATACTTATTGCGGTGGCTGTGATCGCTCCTAATCTCAAGGTGCTGCTTTATTTTGTGCTACCAGTGAGTATGCGCTTCCTAGCTATTGGGGTGCTTTGTTACGGGATGTATACGGCTTTTACCAATGGTGAGAATGCAGGAGGTGAGGCAGCCCACATTGGGGGGGCACTACTTGGCTTTATCTTCATGAGGCGCCCGAGGTTGCTGTCATTTATCCCTAATGGTATGCCGCGAGGGTCTGGTGGAGGTTTGCAAGGGTCGTCGACGCAGCAGGTTTCTGCAGCAGGTGTGGTGAGCTCAGCTCGCGTTGATGAGATCTTGGATAAGGTTAATGAGCAGGGTGTGCATAGCCTTACCGATGAGGAGAAGGAGGTGCTGATTCGCTCGGCGAAGCAGTAGTCGCTCTCATCTCTATTCTTGCGTATTAATACGCCTTTGCGCATGTTCTCAGGCATGACTGATGAAGAGATGATTGATTGTCCTGAGAGTGATGCTCAGCTTGCGCGACTGCGCGCCATTATGCACCGACTGCGCGCGCCCGGTGGCTGTGCTTGGGATGCAGAGCAGACTCATGAGAGTATATTGCCGAACTTGATCGAGGAGGCATACGAAACAGTAGACGCTATTCGTCGTCACGACTGGGAGCATCTGAAGGAGGAACTTGGTGACTTACTGCTGCAAGTGGTGTTTCATAGCGAGCTGGCTGAGGAGGCGGGGCGCTATAGCTTTGATGATGTAGCCCGTGTGGTCAGTGATAAGCTGGTGAGACGTCATCCTCATGTCTATGGGGCGAGCACTGCCGTTGATAGTGACTCGGTCTTAACTCAGTGGGATGCTATTAAGCGTGAGGAAAAGGGCGATGAAGATCAGCCTTATTTACACAATACGGGCAAGGGGCTGCCCTCGATGCTGCGTGCGCTGAAGCTTCAGAAGAAGGCAGCGAAAGTAGGCTTTGACTGGCCTGATGATGCTGGTGTGATTGATAAGATCCGCGAGGAGCTAGCAGAAGTCGAGGCTGAGCTCGATGCTAAGTCGGTAGCAGTAGATAGTGCTGGCAAGGTCGATGATGTCGACGCGGCTCTTGGTGGTGAAATCGGCGATTTGCTTTTTTCTGTAGTGAATCTAGCACGTAGACATAAGATCGACCCTGAGATTGCGCTGGAGTCGACGAATGTGAAGTTTGAGCATCGCTTCGAGTCGATGGAGAAGTCTCTTGCTACTAAGGGGAGTAACTTGTCAGAGGCTAGCCTTCTTGATATGGAGGCTCAATGGCAGGCTGCTAAGTAGTCGATCTTGAAAAAGAGCGTTATTAGGCGCAGCAGTTCATTCATTTGATGCCGCTTAGTTTTTCAAACTGGTTCACCACCTGTATTTCACCCAAGA
>JALZUH010000214.1 GCA_023301645.1 Akkermansiaceae bacterium | reverse complement strand
ATCACTTGAGACCCCGAACACCCACTTTTGACCATCGCACTATGCCCTTACCCAATAAGGGTTTTTATATTTTTTCAAAAAAAATGTCACCTTTGCTGGTTCTCACGCCAAGAGGGGGTGATGATGATGAAAGCTTTAGAAAAAAAACCGATGACACAAAAAGCAACAGTAGACCGTAAATCCTTTTCCATACTAGTAAAGGAACACCACCGCAGCCTCCTAGCCTATGCTACGGCCCTGACCAAGGAATCTCACACCTCACGTGATATTGTTCAGGACGCCTTTGTCGTAGCGTGGAATAACTTAGACACCTTTGATATCACCCGTGACTTTGGCTCATGGATGCGTGGTATTGTAAGGAATAAATGGCGGGAGTCACTGAGGAAGAACTCCAGACAAATAGCACTAGATGAGGAAACCCTCGAAAGCCTAGAGGCAGACGCTAGGGACTGGGACGTCATCCCTGATCAAGGCGGTGTATTCTCTAAATTAGAAGACTGCCTGAAGAAACTCCCCGATACACTCTCAGAGGCGGTAAAGACCTTCTACTATGAAGGCCGCAGCGGGGATGAAGCTGCTGCTGTTCTTGATCTACAGAGCTCAGCACTCCGCAAACGCCTAGAACGAGCACGCTCCGGACTCCGTGAATGCCTGCAATCTTAATAAGAAACTCTTAACCATTTAAAAAACAAAAACTACGATGAAAAAAGAAAACCAAATGATGGACGCCCTCCTTAGCGAACACGCTCGCAAAGGAGCTGGAGATGACACCGACTTCCTAGAATCTCTAGAAAAACGTCTGGATGACGAATCCTCTGTTACAAGTATCACTGCAGCTCAGCTAGATACACAGCGCAGCAAACTCCCCACCATCGGCATGGGTATAGCAGCGGCACTTACTGTCGCAGCAGTCGGCTACTACGGATGGAAGGAACCACGAACCCATGACCTAGCAATCAATGCCACTCATGACAGGGAGAATCAGGCAAAAAACCTGCTATCCAATAGAAGCAAGCAAGTTCTGCCTAAAAAAAAGCGGGAGGCATCCAATAAACCAACGGCGAAGGACAATGTTTTGGGCGAGATCGCTGTAGATAAAATAGCTCTATCTGAGTCATCTACCATTTCTGACCGACAAGATTCATTTGCACCTAAAGCACCTAGGTCGAGCGCACCTAGGTCGAGCGCACCTAAACCTAGACGCAACATATTAAATGGGCGGCAAGGGCGCCATTTTGAATCGGCTATCTCAGTAACCATAGCTCCACGAGTTGGAGATTATCTAGAAGGTGTAGACGAGCGTAAACTAACCCAAAAGGCTCTAGGCGACCGCTATGGTAACTTCGTAGATAATGCATTCCTATCGCCATGGGAGAGTCCGCTCTCCACCTTTTCTGTCGATGTGGACACTGCCTCATACACGAACATGAGGAAGATGATACAGAATGGTCAGTCAGTTCCTACAGATGCAGTCAGAATAGAAGAAATGGTCAATTACTTCAACTACAGCTACCCTCAGCCAGAGGGCAAGCATCCCTTCAGTGTGCATGCAGAAACGGCATCATGCCCATGGAATACCGAGCACCGTCTGGTGAAGGTCGGACTACAAGGCAAGGACATCATCCGTGAGCAGCGCCCTGCCGCCAATCTCGTCTTCCTCCTCGATGTCTCGGGCTCTATGAATAGCCACGATAAGCTCCCCCTGCTAGTCGACTCGGTGAAGATTCTCCTCGAAGAACTCAATGCTGATGACTCAGTGAGTATCGTAGTCTACGCAGGCAGCCAAGGCCTAGCTCTCCCCCCTACCTACGTCGATGACGAAGGACGCAAGACCATCTTAGAGAAACTCAGCAGCTTCAGTGCTGGCGGCTCTACCAATGGTGGCTCCGGTATCACCCTCGCCTACAAGATGGCGAAAAAGCACTTTGTCAAAGGTGGGGTAAATCGCGTAATTCTCGGCACAGATGGTGACTTTAATGTAGGGCTCACAGACCATAAGGCCCTCGTCTCCATGGTCGAGCGTGAAGCAAAGAGCGGCGTCTTCCTCTCCGTGCTAGGCTTGGGCAGTGGTAATCTAAATGATGCCATGCTGGAGGATATTACCAACAAAGGAAATGGTAACTACTCCTACATCGACTCCCTCCGCGAGGGGCGCAAGGTCTTCCTTGATGATATGATGGGGAACTTAGTGACTATCGCCAAGGATGTGAAAATCCAAGTCGAGTTTAACCCAGCGAAAGTAAAAAGCTACCGCCTGATCGGCTATGCTAATAGAATGCTCAAGCCTGAGGACTTCAAAAACAAAACAATCGATGCCGGTGAAATCGGTGCTGGCCATACCGTGACTGCTCTTTACGAAATCGTGCCAGGCAATGCGAAGGAAGCTGCCCCAGTAGTGGATGATCTGGAATATCAGAAAAATAAGGCACACCCTAAGCCGGCAGAGCGAACGCTAGTGGATAATCCTCATATGCTGACGGTAAAACTAGCCTACAAAGGGCCTGAGGCGACCAAGGAGACAGAAAGCACTTACTTCAAAACACGTGTCAAAGACTCAGACCTAGTCTGGACTGATGCTAGTGATGATTTCAAATTCGCCTCTGGCGTGGCCCTCTTTGGCATGCTCCAGCGCAGCAGCGAGCATGTGGGTGAAGGCTCTTATGACCTAGTCCGTGATCTAGCGGAGAAGGGACGAGGTAAGGACGAGAAAGGACACCGCACGGAGTTCTCAGACCTTGTCCGCAAAGCCGCTCAATAATAAGCTGAAATATAAGTCTGAGTCTCAGTATCGCCTGTTTAGTCAGCTGCGATCTTGGCTCAGACCTCGCTTTATTAGATCCCCCCCGTGCCTGTAGCGGCGCTGAACGGTAAGAAGAAAAGACGCCAAGTGGCGATGGAAACAAAAAACCCTCACTCCGAAAGAGTGAGGGTTTTGAAATATAGTCTATATCGTTACTAGATAAAACCTAGTAGCGGTATGCTTCTGGCTTGTATGGACCTTCTACATTAACACTAATATAGTCTGCTTGCGCAGGGCTGAGTGTAGTGAGCTTACAGCCGATCTTGTCGAGGTGGAGACGTGCCACTTCCTCGTCGAGATGCTTAGGTAGGACTTTTACCTCACCTGCTTTGTAGCTTTCTTTGTTTTTCCAAAGGTCGATCTGAGCAAGTGTCTGGTTAGCAAAGCTATTAGACATAACGAAACTTGGGTGGCCAGTAGCACAACCAAGGTTCACAAGGCGTCCTTCAGCAAGCATGTAGATGCTATTTCCACCTGCGAAGGTGTATTTGTCGACTTCGTTTGGCTTGATGTTGAGACGAGTTACTGACTCATCTTTATTGAGCTTGTCGAGTTGGATCTCGTTATCGAAGTGACCGATGTTACACACGATAGCCTGGTCTTTCATCTTCTCCATATGCTCGAAGCGAATGATGTCGAAGTTACCTGTAGTGGTGACATAGATGTCGCCCCAGCCAAGTGTATCTTCTACAGTAAGCACGCGGTAGCCTTCCATCGCTGCCTGAAGAGCGCAAATAGGATCCACCTCAGTGACGACGACTTGAGCGCCCTGTCCACGGAGTGCCTGAGCACAGCCTTTACCGACATCACCGTAGCCACAGACCACAGCGACCTTACCTGAGATCATCACGTCAGTAGCACGCTTGATACCATCTACAAGTGACTCACGGCAGCCGTATAGGTTATCAAACTTTGACTTAGTAACTGAGTCATTCACATTAATAGCTGGCACAAGGAGAGTTCCCTCTTTGGCCATTTGGTAGAGGCGGTGCACACCAGTGGTGGTCTCTTCTGAAACACCCTTCCAGTCCTTAACGATTGTCGCAAAGATTCCTGGCTGCTCGGCACCGATCTTCTTAAGAAGATTCTTAATGCACTGCTCTTCCTCAGAGTCAGCTGGGCCATTTACCCAGTCAGAACCATTTTCCATCTCGTATCCTTTGTGGATGAGGAGTGTTGCGTCACCACCATCGTCTACGATGAGCTGAGGGCCTTGGCCTTCGCGGTTGACGAGTGCCTGCCACGTGCACCACCAGTATTCTTCGAGTGTCTCGCCTTTCCAAGCGTAGACTGGCACACCTGCCTTCGCCATAGCGGCAGCAGCGTGATCCTGTGTGGAGAAGATATTACATGATACCCAGCGCACGTCGGCACCGAGGTCGACGAGGGTCTCGATGAGAACAGCTGTCTGAATCGTCATGTGGAGCGAGCCCATGATGCGCACACCTTGCAGTGGCTTTTCTGATGCATACTTCTCACGCACGACCATGAGGCCTGGCATTTCGTGTTCTGCGATGTCGATTTCCTTGCGACCGAAGTCAGCTAGGCTTATGTCTGCGACTTTGTAGTCGTCTGTTGTTGAGTTACTCATTGTTATTGTTGGTTGATAGAATAGTAAAAAAGTTCTTAGAAATTAAATTATAGAGAGGCAAGAAGCGCCTCCACCTTGTCGTTGGCTTCCCATGGGAGGTTCGCATCTTCGCGTCCGAAGTGGCCGTAGTTAGTAGTATTGATGTAGTTGAAGCCGTCTTTAGAGACTGTTTTCAAACCGAGCTGAGAAACAACGTCGGCAGGCTTGAAGGAGAAGACCTCTTTGACTGCTGCGATGATTTTAGCTTCATCTACTGATGATGTTCCAAAGGTATTGATATCCAAGCTCACAGGTAGGTGATGGCCGATAGCATATGCTAGCTGTAGCTCACAGCGCTCTGCGAGCCCTGCTGCGACGATGTTCTTAGCAACCCAGCGACACATGTATGCAGCAGAGCGGTCTACCTTTGATGGATCTTTTCCTGAGAAAGCACCACCACCGTGACGCCCCATGCCGCCGTATGTGTCTACGATGATCTTACGCCCAGTAAGCCCGCAGTCACCTTCTGGTCCACCGATGACAAATCGACCTGTTGGGTTGATGTGAAGTTCGGTCTGATCGTCGATGAGATTTGCAGGGAGCATTTTACGGATGACGAGATCAGTCATCGCCGAGCGAATCTCAGCATTAGTAGCACACTCAGCGTGCTGGGTAGAGATAACGACTGCACTAATACGCTGAACTTTGTTGTCAGAATACTCACAAGAAACCTGTGTTTTAGAATCAGGGCGAAGCCATGAGAGCTCACCTGACTTACGAAGACGTGTGACTTCTCGGCTTAATTGGTGTGCATAACTCACTGGCGCAGGCATGAGCTCAGGAGTCTCATTAGACGCGTAGCCGAACATCAAGCCCTGATCCCCTGCACCTTGTTCTTCGTGGTCTTTTCCTTCTGCTGCCTTATCATCGACACCTTGTGCAATGTCTTTTGACTGCTGGCTAAGGGCATTGATAAAGATGAAGTCGTCAGCATTAAACTTACAGTCATCATTAGTGTAGCCGATTTCTTGAATCGCCTCCCTAACAGCCGACTGATAGTTGAATTCTGATGACGTGCTGATCTCACCTGCGAGGACGACCATGTTGTCTTTGACAAGTGTTTCACAAGCAACACGGCTTTCAGGATCCCCCTCGAGGCAGCGATCTAGGATATAATCACTGATCGTGTCAGCTACTTTATCGGGATGTCCTTCAGTGACGGACTCGGATGAAAATGAATATTGGCGGGACATAGTATATTATGGATGAATGAGAGTGATTAGCGAGGCGTTATAAATTTCGCATCTACAAATCTTGATGCGATGATTTGTAACCTCGCTCACCGTAACGTCAACTAGAAATTAACCACAAATAAAACTCTCTCCTCACTCGACTGGCCACCAAAGGCAAAACACAGGCAGGCGCCATCCTCCC
>JALZUH010000213.1 GCA_023301645.1 Akkermansiaceae bacterium | reverse complement strand
CCTACTGAGGATGATGATGAGATCGTGCATGATCAGGCGAGCTTGCGGGGGATGTATTCAGATTATTTCCTCGAGTATGCTTCCTATGTGATCATGGAGCGTGCCGTGCCTCATCTCGGCGACGGACTAAAGCCAGTGCAGCGGAGGATTCTCCACTCAATGAAGGAGCTAGAGGACGGGCGCTATAATAAGGTGGCTAATGTGGTGGGTAACACCATGAAGTATCACCCACACGGCGATACCTCGATCGGTGATGCGATGGTGCAGCTCGGTCAGAAGGAATTACTCATCGATACTCAGGGTAACTGGGGAAATGTGCTCACTGGAGATAAGTCTGCTGCTCCTCGATACATTGAGGCGCGCTTAACTCCCTTTGCCCTTGAGGTGGCATTTAATCCGAAGACGACGGAGTGGTCACGTAGCTATGATGGCCGTAATAAGGAACCAGTCACGCTGCCTTTGAAGTTCCCTCTTTTACTCGCTCAGGGTGTAGAGGGTATTGCGGTGGGATTAGCATGTAAGATGCTGCCGCATAACTTTATCGAGCTGCTTGAGGCGTGTATTTGCTCGCTTCGTAATGAGCCCTTTGATCTGCTGCCAGATTTCCCTACAGGGGGGATCATGGATGCGAGTAATTATAATGATGGTCTTCGTGGCGGTAAGATTCGTGTGCGTGCCAAGATCGAGATCGAGAAGAAGCGTATCCTGCGCATTCGTGAGGTTCCCTATGGGGTGACGACAGGTAGCTTGATGGACAACATCGTGGCTGCTAACGAGAAGGGCAAAATTAAGATTTCTAAAATTGAGGATAATACAGCCGCTGAGGCAGATATTATTGTGCATCTCCCTGCGGGAAGTGATGCTGAAATGGCGCGTGATTCGCTCTATGCTTTCACCGACTGTGAGGTGTCTATCTCGCCTAATGGCTGTGTGATTTCTGAGGGTAAGCCACGCTTCCTAGGCGTGAATGCTATGCTTCATGCTAGTGCGACTCAGACGAAGAGCCTGCTAAAGCTCGAACTTGAGATTAAGCTCGGTGAGCTGATGGAGAAGTGGCACTTTAGCTCGCTGGAGAAGATATTCATTGAGAATAGGATCTACCGTGACATCGAGGAGTGCGAGACGTGGGAGGCGGTCATCGAGGCGATTGATAAGGGGCTGGAGCCATTTAAGAAGAAGCTCAAGCGTGAGGTGACTGAGGAGGATATCGTGCGCCTCACTGAGATTAAGATTAAGCGAATTTCTAAGTTTGATGCCTTTAAGGCGGATGAGATCATCAATGGTCTGGAGTCGGACATTGAGGGTGTGGAGAAGCATCTTCGCAACCTGACGAAATTCGCCGTGGCGTATTTCAAAAACCTGATCAAAAAATACGGTAAGGGTCGCGAGCGTAAGACAGTGGTGACGAGCTTCGGTGTAGTCAATCGCACCAAGGTGGTCGCTGCTAATGAAACACTCTACGTGGATCGTAAGAATGGCTTCGCAGGCTGGGGTCTGAAGAAGGAGGAGAGCATTGAGAAGTGCTCGCAGATCGATGATATCATCGTCATTGCTAGTGATGGTAAGATGAAAATCTCGAAGATCTCCGACAAGTCATTTGTGGGTAAGAGCCCGCTGCATCTGGGTATCTTCCGCAAGAACGAGAAGCATATTTATTCTGTCATTTATCGTGATGGTCGCCAAGGGCCTCTGTATGCGAAGCGCTTCCTCATCGGTGGGGTGACTCGCGATAAGGAGTATGACCTGACCAGCGGGACGAAGGGTTCTCGAATTTTACACTTCTCAATCCATGCTACAGAGGAGCTCAGCTCAGCTAATAGTGTCGTTGTTCACATGAAGCCGGTGTTGAGACTGCGTAATATGACGCGTCTCTTTTGCTTTGGTGAGCTCGCCGTTAAGGGGCGTGGCGTGAAGGGTAATCTAGTGACTAAGCACGCTGTCGACCGTGTAGTGAGGGCTCCTAAGCCAGATCCAGAATTAGGTCTTGAGGAGTAGCCTCACGAAGGAATTGATAAAAAACACTGTTCATGAACACTGTTCACTTGACTTTTGCTCGCAGGTTATTCACATTACCTGCATGAGTGAAATGATTCAACGTTCCCACGCAGTTATCGACATGGTTAAGGTCAATCTCCACCGCGCTTCTTGCGCTGTCTTGGGTAAGCCTGACCCGTATTTAAAGCCCATACAGTGGACTCAGCTTGAGCTGCCACTTGCTCGCGTATCTCGCAGTGCTGGTATGAGAGCTAGAGCCCCTAGAGCTGGACGTAGCTAAGGGAAGGGGGGAGATTCGGGTGGGTAAAACCTTAATCGATGATCCGAAATGGCGGTCCGAGGCTACGGACTAAGGATAGGGGGAAATTAGGGGGAAATTAGGGCTGTAAGCGTAGCAGGCTCGTGACGGCTCACTGGATGGTCTACAGTCTATGTTCTTAGACTTGTTCGCTATCTGGCTGTGTTCTCTGCCTGTCTTATTTCTCAAGCACGATCACACACTCTAGGTGTCTGGTCTGTGGGAAGAGGTCAAATGGCTGCACGGCGGTGAGCTTGTAGCCGGCGGTGAGGAATTCCTTCAGGTCGCGCATCTGAGTGGCTGGATTGCAGGAAACGTAGACGACTTTACTAGGGGCGAATTCGAAGAGTTGATCAAGAAATTCTTGGTTACAGCCTTTGCGCGGTGGGTCGATGACAACTGCGGTTTCTTCAGCTGGGAAGCTGATGTCACCAAATATAGCTTCGGCACTGGAGGCAAGGAAGGTGGTGTTGGTAATGCCATTGAGCTCGGCATTCTTACTCGCCCATTCGGCGGCTGTTTCTGAGACTTCTACACCTGCTACCGTGTCGAACTTGTGCGCCAGGCAGAGTGAGAATAGCCCAGAGCCACAGTAGGCGTCTACGAGGTATTTCGCACCTCCTGATGAGGCTTGATCAGCTACATAGCCAGTGAAGGCTGGGAGGATGAAGGGATTGTTCTGGAAGAAGTCACCAGCGAGGAAGCGGAACTTAACGTCGCCGTTATCAGTGCGCACGGTCTCGCTGATGGTGTTTTTGTGATTGGTTTCTACTCGTCCTTCAGTGGCTCTGATGAGTAGGGATGCGTCTCTTTTGTAACGGCCTGTATTTGCTCTGGCTTCTTCGCGGACGGCTGGCAGGGCGTCGTTGATCTCATCCATGGCGATGGCACAGTGGGTGACATCTACGAGCTTGCTGCGCTGACCTGCTAGCAGGAAACCGATGGACTCGATCTTACCGTCACGGGGTTTTTTAAAGTGTGGTGTGATCTTGGAGCGGTAGCCCCATTCTTTAGGCGAGGCGATGGCTGGTGAAACTTCTGTTTCTACTCCTGCCATGTGCTCTAGGAGTTCTTCGACTTGTCTTGTTTTCCAGACGAGTTGCTTGTCATAGGCAAAGTGCTGGTATTGGCAGCCGCCGCACTTAGTGAAGAGCTCGCACTGTGGGGTGACGCGGTCAGGCGAAGGGGTGATGACTTCGACAAAGTCTCCTTGGCTGTGGTTCTTGTCATTTCTGTAGATGCGGGTGAGGACCTTTTCGCCTGGAAGGGTGTGAGGGACAAATACGACCCAGCCTTTGTCGATTTCTTCTCCATTGTCTGACTCTGCGGATTCTTCTAGCTGGGCACTTTGGGCTTTGGGCTTCTTCATGCCAGGGAGTGATACCTTGGGCTTTTCAGTGGCAGCTGTGTCGAGCTGCACTCGTGCGATTCCGACTCCTAGATTACTGAGTGCAGTGATCTCAACTTCGATTTCCTGATGGTAGGCGAAGGGGTGTGGATTGAACTTCTTAGGCTGGCGCATGCCTTCGTGTAGGTTCCATTGACCAAAAACAAAATGCTAAATACTGCTGTAGAGTGATTTTTTCTATCGATGCTCTTTGACTAGCTATAATGAGCCCTTATAATGTCACTATGGCTCAGGATTCTACTCTTACCGCGAAGATCTCTATAGCACTGGTGATAATGGTGACTTCCAATCAGTCGCTGCCAGCCGAAAAGGCTCAATCTGAGGTTTGGTATAGTGCTGCGGGCGATGTTGTGAAGATAGTGGAGGCCAGCTCAGTAGCAGCGGCTCGACATACCTCGAATGGGGCTGGGACAGCTGAGTCTGAGGGGCGTTTAGATAAGGTTTCCTATGAGACTGAGGCTCTTTTTGCCCTGCATGGAGGTGGTAAGAGAACGACTCGTAATAAAGCTCTGAGTAGTAGTGGGTATAGATCGAGCTATTCGAGGTATTCGAATCATCGAAGATACAGCTCTTGGTATAACCCTTCTTATTTCGGTAGTTATGGGAGCTCTGGCTACCAGCGCCATTATAGCTTTGGCTCAAGGCGGAATAGTCAGCAGAGTTTTTATCAACCTTCTTCGGGGAAGGCCTATTCGCGCAATACCTTCTCTGCCAACCGTATCAGTTACCAGAAAAAGGGCTGGTCTGTGCGGCTTAATTTCTAATGCAGCTGACGGCTAAAAGCCGTTGGGCACTTGACTCTGAGTGGGTAAACTTAGGTCGTCAGGGGTGTGAAAGGGGCTTGGTCCCAGAGGGTTGTAATTTCCTGGAGGCTGATATTTAGTAGCTGGGGCCGTTGTGGCTGCTGGAGTAGGTAGGCTAGCCGAGCTTTGAGGTAGAAATGGGACAGGGCTTTGAGTTGGGGTTCCAAAGTCAAGCTCTGCTGGTGCGTTAGTATTGAAGTTTCTTACCTTTGCTATCGCTGCTGGCTTTTGGTTCTCACGGTATGGACGGTTGCTGTAGGCTGGCCGCTCCAATGTTATTGTTCCATCTGTGTATTGAGGGGAATGGGTTGTTGGGGCGAGATCGGAACAAGAGCTGGTCAGAAGGGCTAGGGCAGCGAGGCTTCTTAAGCTTAGTGCTTTGAGAATTTTAATGCACATGGAATGGGGTTTGTGAAGCAGGTTGTTGATCTGGTGTTTTGAAATGGGTGATTTCGCAATCATTTTGACAAAAAAGGCAGTGAGTATGTCACTCACTGCCCTTTTTGTGCTTTAGCCAATCAGGGTCAATATTTAACTGATTGGTATACTTGATTTGATGGGTGCCTAGCTTGACGCTGGCTTGATGCCTTTCATCGATGCAATGTGACGAACGAGCTCACGTGTTTCGTTCTGCCATTGGTTCATCATTTGCTTAGAAACTTCAACTTTATCAGAGATGGCTTTTTCTAGCTCGCTGTAGCTATCAGAGAGTCTTTGTGCTGAGGTATGGAGCACTTCAGCTGTTTTCTCTGTGATGGCGTGATTGGTAGATTGGGCAAGGGCTTCGATCTTGCGTGTTGCTTGGCGACCAGCTTCGCGCATTTCTGCGAGGAGAATGCGTTCGTCGGATACGCGGCGTAGGCCACTAGTGAGTCCGAGCTTGGAGAGTGTCCAGATCATCCACTTAGTCGGGTCGAACTGCCAAGGCTTTACTCCATTACGGTAGTCGTGCTGGAATGCGTGGTGGTAGTTGTGGTAGCCTTCGCCACATGTGAATACCGCCATGATAGCGCTGTCACGAGCACTGTTATCAGTGTTGTATGGGCGCTTGCCGATGGTGTGGCAGAGTGAGTTAATGAAGAATGTGGAGTGCTGAACGATAACGATACGAAGCACACCTGAGAGTAAGAATCCGCCAATAGCGTAAGTTACAGGGTCAGCACCCATGAGTGGGGCTACGAAGTAGGCGATTGCTGTAGGGACGATACCACCTAGGATAAAGCCGATCCAGTGCACATACTTGTGCTGAAATACGCAGAGTTTATCTTTCTGAAGGTCGCCAATGTTGTTTACTGGCTCTTCTGGTCTCATCTTAAAGATGAGCCATCCGATGTGTGCCCACATGAAGCCTTTAGAAATATCATATGGATCTTCGTCATGGTCGACGTGCTTGTGGTGAGTGCGGTGGTCTGATGTCCAGTCCATGCATGAGTTTTCAAAAGCACAGGCTCCGAAGAGAAGAACGAATAGTCTGACTGGCCACTTTGCTTTGAAGGAAAGGTGCGAGTAGAGGCGGTGGTATCCTAGTGTGATGCTCATGGTGGTGGCAACAGCGTAGAAGAAGAACATGCTGAACTGGAACCAGTCGATGCCGTGCTTGAAGAGGTAAACAGGGACAACGGTAAGTGCCATGAGGGCTGTAGTTACGAGGAATATACTGGTGATCCAGTTAACTCTTTTGAATGGTATTCTAAGCATAATATGAAGGATTAGATAAGGAGATAGCTCAATTGTGAGATATGGGTATGATTTACAGGTGATGTTTCTAGGTAGTATGACTCGTGATCGTAGCTAGCTAGTAGATAGGCCGATATGAATACAAAGCTGTAGGAAGTCTTTAGTTACTCTTTAGAGAGGCTGACAACGTAGCTGTGCTCTTCAGTGATGGCGCATTCCTATACACCTAGATTTGAAATAAGTCAAGTTTGTGCACTTTTTCTGTGTGGCAAAGCAGTGGGTTCAGACTCATTACAGACGCTGCCAAACAGTGACCATGGAGACGGTCCACTGGTATTTTCTGGCCGTTTCGCGAATGAGAAAGGGTTCGTTGGTTTCTTTGATGAGTTTAAAGGAGCTAGAAAGCTTATCCTTTAGCCAGCTAAAGGTGTCTCCGTCTGGCTGCTGATCGGCTGGCGTGTATTCGTCTAACCAGGTGCATGGGGTAGCTAGGACGAGCTCACCTCCAGTAGTGACTAGATCAGAGAAGCGCTCTAGAGTTTTCTCTGGATGGGGGAGACGGCAGATGAGATTAGCCGCGTGGACTTGGTCGAAGCTGCCTAGGTCAGACGGTAGATTCATAGCGTCTCCTTGCCTGAAACAGCATTTTTCTGGCTGAATATCAGCTGGTAGTGACTGTAGGCTGGCTGTTGCAGAAGTGGTTGTTTTACCTGTTTCTTGAATGGTGTAGTCGATACTGCCCTGTGTTCTGAGGTGCTCTGCGGCAGCGATGAAGTTCTCAGAGAAGTCGATGCCGATGACTTCGTCTGCGTGGCGACTGATCTCGAAGGCTGATCTGCCTACCGCGCACCCTAGGTCAAGGGCACGGATGCCTTCTTGCTGACTATTGGTGAAGTGTGAGACGGTGCGAGTGGGGAAGCCGATGGCTGCTTTTGGGCCGAAGTCCCATGGCATGAGCTGGGCGTCTGTGCCGAAGTGCATGAGGAGGTATTCGCTGAGAAGTTTGTCGGATTCGTATGACATCATGCAGCAAGCTTCTGCGAGGTCATGTGAAAATCAAGTGCCAATGATATGATTGAGGGCATTTTAAATGGGGCGGTATGCCAGAGAGGGGGGACATACCCTTGACTTGCCGCTAGAGAGGCTTACTCATACTTGGATAAGTAGTGATTAGTTATGGATTGAGCCTTTTGAGAAGGTGTCCTTGATGACTGCTTTCCCCACCGCCCCCCATCGAGATATGTATTCATCAGTCGTCCGTCCGAACGCCCGCCCGAAGTATTTAAAGTCAGCGCAATGTATAGCTAGGGTATTTGTTCCTGTGGCTTCGATGAGAGTGAGTATGTGGTTGGTATTGTTCATGTTGGTTTTTATCAAGTCGCTTGCTGTAGCTGATGTGAATATCCTCGTGATTGGCTCTGATAGAGATTCTAGCGAGTATAATTATTCGAGCAGCCGTGCTTCTTATGGGTTTTATACTCTTAAGGCTGCGCCGACGAAGGCGTTTGACCCTGCGGGTGTGGTTTCTGAGCTGACGAATATTCTTAAGGGCGACTCTGAGCAGGGCGCAGTTCGTGTGGTATTCGAGGATTTCAATGGTAAGGCAGAGGTTTCACATAATGAGAAAAAAGAGGTGTTTCGTCATACCAATTTGTTTTCGTGGTTTCATTTCCCCTATCCTCTGAATGTTGCGAGTGAGGTGCGTTGGCCTAATCTACGTGGGGAGCTCGACGTAAAGTGGGACTATGTGGTGCTCATTGGTGACGCTCATACGATAGAGCGCATGCCGGGGTTCTATGCCTTGGGTGTGTCAGAGATTTGCAAGGAGGTCGCTAAGGGCGGTGCCCAGACGGTGCTGTTGATGCCGTGGCCGTCGACGGAGTCGAGTTCGAGTTATGATCATTACAAGGAGGTGGTTTACCGTGTTGGGCGCACTGGTGGTTGTGCGGTGGCTCCAGCTGGATTAGCGTGGCAAAACATTCAGGCTAAGTTAGCAGATAGGAGTGAGAAAGATGGTGAAGCAGATGCAAGTCACCCTCCTTTTGGTGGCTCTTATCTGGCGGCAGCTACTCTTTATAGTCGGTTATTTGGTAAGAGTGCCACGACTTCGAGCTATCGCGGCATAAGTAAGACGCTTGCCGATGCAGCCTATAAGACAGTGAAGGCTAATCAGGGCGCAGTTCAATACAGCGGGCGATTTGCAACTCCGCATCCCCATGCGGCTCAGTTTAATCATAATCGTAATGTTCGCTATAGCATTACAGGAACCAGCACGGAAAGGGGGCACATTAAGGGTATTACTGAGGTGATGAAGCAGTGCCGTGTGAAAAGTAATAACGATCTATCGCATCGCTACGATACCAATGACCCCGGTGCAGAGGGCGCTGGCTGGCCCGTGGATGAGGATGGGCGTTTTGTAGGGCCGATTGATTTTAATTTCGGTAAGTATGATTTTTATAATTACGACGAGTATAAGGTGAATCCTGACTTCTGGAAGAGGGCGTATATTTTTCCCTATCAGTGGAAGTTAACGCCGGAGAGTGCCGTGGCGCAAATCGCCTATCATGACCTTGGGGCTGGGGTGAAGGCGTATTCGGAGGGTCCTTATGTAGGGGCGACTATTCCGCGTGCGTCTTGGGCGATGCTCAAGAGACTGAGGCCTGATATTAAGATGGCTGGTAGCGGTAATCACCTTAGCGGAATAGCTATTGTGCCGAATACGAGCTTTATCTATACCGTCGACTCGGGACGCTGCCCGCTGCCCCCTGAGGAGGTGAATCCTAGTGATCAGTGGTCGGCGATGAGAGTGGGCTATGAGGCTGGGTGGATCATGAGTAATCTACAGGCGCGTGCTCCAGGTATGCGGGTGCTGCCTTCGTCGGAAGATAAGCAGGAGATCAATCATTTCCATGCAGATGGAGCTGAAGAAATGAGCGTGCAGTTTATCTTCGAGCCGCAACAGGAGGTCACTGTCCATCTGACTAGCTCGATGCCGAGCTTGATCAAGATCGAGCCAAGCATGTTAACATTCACCCCTGAGAACCATGATGTGGCTCAGACTTTCCGTGTTTCGGTGGTGAGTGACGGAAGCTTTGAAGGCGAAGTCACGGTGAATGTGGCGACGACTTCAGCCGACGAGGTCTATGATGAGCTGGTAGATAGCTGGGCATATACAGCGAAGACGCGAGCTAGTTCGTCTGTTCCCGTTGCGATGAAAGACGGCTATCGAGTTGCTGTAGGTGGGGCGCTGAAGCTGAGCTCTCACCAGGGTGTGGTAGCTAATGATAAGACAAGCCCGAAGGCTCCTATTACGAAGGTGTCACTGGTTGAAGATGTTCGTCACGGGGCACTAGAGCTCGATGAGGATGGATCACTGGTCTATACGCCAGAGCGCGGTTTTCATGGGGCGGACTCCTTTAGCTATAGGGTTCATAATAAAAATGGGGAAAGTGAGGCAGTGGCTGTGAATCTGGCCGTGTCGGACTTAGACCCCAGCTTGATCTTGTGGTATGATTTTGGAGAAATTGAGGGATCTAGAGTGAAGGATATGTCTGCCTACGGTCGAGATGGTATCTCCCATGGTGTTATCAATCAGGTGGCGGGAGTAGCAGGTGTGACAGGTGGGCCGTTTGCAGCTGATCTTCATAAAGGAACCATTGATATCCCTATTGATGATGAATTCCACGAGCTAGTAGACCGTGAGATATCGATTGCCTTCTGGAGCTATATTTCGCCCATTGCTAGCACTTCCAAGAACAGTAGTAGCTATGTGCTCAAGGGCACAAAAACCTATGGTGATAAGACATACAGTAGCCTTAGGCTAAGACTGCAGACGCAGATGGCGACTGATCGTTTTACAGCATGGTGGGAAAATGGCATCTACCGACAAGGCAACAGGACGAGTGAGGTCGGGAAAACCTCTAGCTATAAGCTAAGAGCGATGACTGAAGACACTAAGGTGACTGCCAGTGATATTAGCGGTCAGTGGGTGCATTGGACATTCACTCGCACGCGTAACGGTGGTGGTGAATTCCGTATTTTTAAAGACGGTAAGCAAATTGCCAAGCACGGGTTAGCTGGGCTCAATGCGATTGCGGTGATTGATGAATTTGACGACTTGGTGCTGGGAGATGGCTATATGGGGATTCTAGGAGACTTCCGTATATACAACCGTGAGCTATCAAAGGCTGAAATCGACCAAATCATAAGGGCGAAAGGTGTGAAGGCGGGCTCAAAGTAGCATGCCGAAAGAGCCTCTAATATATAAAGGTAACTATTCTCCTGTCATTCTCTTGCCATTCTGTGAGCGAAAGTAGGTATTATTTAGGAGAAGCTAATATTTAAGCGTTGAATACTTCTTTTGCTAAGTCCATATACCAATGTATGTCTAGGTGGATAATAGGAGCTAAAAAAGATTTCAAAAGTGGCTTATGGTGCGCTCTAGCCCTGATGACTTTATTGACAGCTGGCCTGTCAGCAGCCCCCTTGACGATCTTACTCGACGCAGGACATGGTGGTAAAGATCCTGGAGCTGTCCATCACGGTGTCTATGAGAGCCGTGTGAACTTAGCCATTGTCAAGGAAGTCGGCAGGAGACTGCAGTCCTATGGCTAC
Organism: Akkermansiaceae bacterium; assembly: GCA_023301645.1. Taxonomy (GTDB): domain Bacteria; phylum Verrucomicrobiota; class Verrucomicrobiia; order Verrucomicrobiales; family Akkermansiaceae; genus Oceaniferula. The sequence goes on along the minus strand of JALZUH010000213.1, from coordinate 912 downwards.
CGCGTGGCCTATACACGCCAGTCTAATATCTACCTGTCACCGTCACAACGCGCAAGCATGGCAAAGCTCTACCAGCGTGCTCTTGTCGTCAGTGTTCACTGTAATGGCTCACGCTATTCCTCTAGTAGAGGCGTCGAGACATTCACCTGTAATGGCTACGGTAGCACTAGCCACACCCTAGCAACGAAAATCCAAAAGCGACTGGTGAAATTAGGCCTCTTTAAGAACAGAGGGGTAAAGAGAGGCAACTTCGCCGTTCTTAGGCAGCATCAGCACCCGTCAGCACTCGTCGAGTGTGGGTTTCTCAGCAATTCTTACGATCGGGCGAAACTGAAATCGAGCACCTATCAGAAGCGCATCGCAGAAGCCATCACTCAGGGTATCCGCGACACAGCACTCAAGAAATAAGCCATCGCAGCTACTGCTTGAGATTACTCACAGCCGCCTGAAGAGCTTATTGATTGTTTGAGAAATCCGCCTAAATGAACGGTGGATTTTACCTTCGATGTCATTTATAAAAACGACTATGAGTGAGGCGAAGAGGTTAATTACCATCAAGGGAGCGAGACAGCATAACTTGAAAGCAATCGATGTGGATATCCCGCACGATCAGCTCGTCGTCATTACTGGGCCTAGTGGCAGTGGTAAGTCCTCACTAGCATTCCACACACTTTATGCTGAGGGGCAGCGTCGCTACGTCGAGAGTCTGAGCTCCTACGCACGGCAGTTTCTCGACCAGCTAGACAAGCCTGATGTCGACTCGATCACAGGACTCAGTCCTGCCATTGCCATAGAGCAGAGGAGTGGGGGAGGGAACCCTCGCTCCACGATTGCCACCGCCACAGAGATCTACGACTACCTGCGTATCCTCTACGCAGCAGCAGGAATCCCCCATGACCCAGTCACAGGCGA
>JALZUH010000212.1 GCA_023301645.1 Akkermansiaceae bacterium | reverse complement strand
CAGCAGATCACCCCTGAGCAGATTACCGCTCCCGAAGGAGCCAAAGTGATCGACGCAGCTGGGAAAATCCTCTCACCATCGATGTTCGACACACACATCCACATGCGTGAGCCTGGACAGGAGGCGAAGGAAACAATCAAGTCTGGCACAGAAGCTGCCATCAATGGCGGTGTGACAGGTGTAGTGCTCATGCCCAATACCTCACCAGCCATCGACTCAGCAACAGTCGTCCAGCAAATCTATGATATCGCCAAGCGCGACTCTAGGATCCCTGTCTACACCTCTGGCTGTATTACTAAAGGGCGCGAAGGGAAAGAGCTCGCCGGCATCGACGGAATGCTCAATCTCGGCGTGAAGATGCTCACCGATGATGGTGACGCAGTTCCTGACCTAAGCCTGCTCAAAAATGCCATGGAATACGCATCTGAGTTCGACTGCTTCTTTGCCATGCACTGTGAGACCCTAGAAATCTCTGGCCCGCGTGCACTCAATGAAGGTGTCGTAAGTCATCGCCTCGGTATTCAGGGCACGCCTGCATGCAGTGAGGAAATGTGCATGGATCGTGATATCCGTATAGCCCACGCCACAGGAGCACGCGTGCATATTCAGCATGTATCTAGCCGCATGGGCATGGAAACCATCCGCTGGTGGAAGACCATGGGCGCTAAAGTCACGGCTGAGGTCTCCCCGCATCACCTCCTCTTCAACGAAGAGGACATCGGCGACTACGACACGCACTATAAGATGAACCCACCACTCCGAACAGCAGCTGATAACGCAGCGCTGCTACAGGGTCTTAAAGACGGAGTCTTCGACATCATCGCCACCGACCACGCACCACATACACCTTTCGAGAAAGCACAAGACTTCGTCAGTGCTCCAAACGGAATCACAGGACTAGAAACCGCCCTCGTATCCCTCTATCACCACTACGTGAAAACAGGGGAGTTCGGCTGGGGACTACTCGTCAACCGCTACTCAGCGCAGCCAAGAAGAATGATGGGGCTCGACGCCGTGCCCATCGTAGAAGGTGGTAAGGCAGAGTGCATACTATTCGACCCACAAGGCCAGACAACCTTCAGCGCAGACTTCATGCAGTCCAAGAGTGAGAACACACCGTTCCTCGACAAGACCCTTGATGGGAGTATCGACCTCGTCATCCTCGGTGATGAGATCCTACTCGAAAGATAAGCCCTCCAACATAGGCTAGTAGAAAAGCCTACCTCGGAGTTTTATCGCTCGTATTAGCACTCTTGATGACCAGCTAAGCCCAGGGCCTTGCTGTATCACCACGGAGTGCCTGCTTGTGTGTCACTAAAGTGTTGCGGAAACCATCACACGCATAAACAGCGTGTCTTCTCCATCAGCCGCTTGCGCTGGGACTCTTACCGTTAGCGTCTCGGTGCCATCGCCATTGCTCACTGCTGATCCCAACCTGAACAATATCAGCACTGCTCCACGGTGATACGAGGTCAGCATCATATTCTACCCTGTAGCGGATACCACCTGCAGTGTAATCTACACCTGTAGTCCCTGAGCCTCCTTCCAAGCATCATCTAATCCGTCTCCATCCATGTCATCTAAGCCTAAAGATAGAAAGGCTGGTATGCTTGTCTGGGAAGATCCACTCGTTACCACGCAGGTGTATTCACCTGTATCAAATGGCGAAACATCCTCGATGTGGAGCGCTGAACGTGTCGCCCCAGGAATAATTTGCCCGTTTCTGCTCCATTGATAGGTGGGTGAGGTGAATGCCCTCGCAACTACAGAGAAATAAGTTGAGTCATCCAGTGAAGTCTCAATGGAGCATGGCTGCCCCTCAATCACTGGTGACTCGACGACAAGGCTCAAGCCTTCACCAATAGCTACAACCGATTAATTTAATTCATGATTGGGCTACACAGTAAGTCAGCACTTTTTAGACTGATCATTAGTCAATGACACCAGTGAGAGGGGAGACGCAGAGCCTTATTGAGTGACCTGCTCGGTGAAGCGACACGATGGATACCCAGAACACCCCCAGAATTGATTACCACTATGGGCACCTTTCTTGGCTGTGCGAAGAACCATAGCCCTGCCACAACGAGGACATTCTTGGTCAGGCTTGGCTTGGTGGCGTGATTTGAGATTCTTCACGTGCTCTCGATCTGTCTTTAGTGAAGGCTTCAGCCGCCCAGATGTAATCTGCTCTGTAATTAGCTTCACCTGCGAGGCAGAGAGGATGGGCTCCCTATAAGACTTGATGTAATCAATATAGCCTGCGTCACGGGTGACATTTGCAGGTAGCGAAGTTTTTAATGTGCAACTCCCAGTAAAAACTACGACCGAAACGATTGCCTCAGGTGGGATCTGAAGAATAGCCTCCAGTGTTTTTACGTGTTTGTAATTCTGGCGTAGGGGGTTTTGAAATTTATTCTTTACTCGAAATATCGTCTGCGTCCACTGCGCTTGATGCTCTCCTCCGAAAATCCAGCCCTTCATATTTTTAGTTTCGACAACAAACACGCCGAACTGTGAAACAAAAATATGATCAATCTGAGTTGTCCCGTTATCGGTAGTCAGCGTTACATTATGAATCGCATGATAAACATCTTTGGGCAGCTTAATCTTGGCCAAGAACCTAATAAAGAGCTCCCCGATGAGACCTTTTACTTTGGGCGTTTTGAGTAAGTGGAAAAGGAGAAATAAAGGTAAGATCCAGAAGAGATTTTGCATGGCTTAATAGTATGTAGGTTCCGCGTGAGGCGTAAAGTTTACAACCTCATCCCATTCTATAAACAAAAAAACTGGCCGCAGCACGAGGCTGGGACCAGTTTGAAATATTGCGATGATCGCAGGTCAGCTTAGACTGATACAGACTGGATCGTCTGGATGATGCGGCTGGCGATCTTGTAAGGGCAACCCTCACTGTTAGGACGGCGGTCCTCAAGGTAACCTTGATACTTCTCGTCTTTAACAAAGCTGTGTGGCACACGGATAGATGCTCCACGGTCAGCAACACCCCATGAGAACTTGTCGATTGACTGTGTCTCGTGAAGTCCTGTGAGGCGGAGGTGGTTGTCTTTACCGTATACTGCGATGTGCTCTTCAACATTCGCTTCGAATGCGTCCATGAGCTTAAGGAAGTATTCCTTGCCACCTTGGTCACGAAGGTAGTTAGTAGAGAAGTTAGCGTGCATTCCTGAACCATTCCAGTCGCCCTTAAGAGGCTTACAGTGCCATTCTACAGATACTTCATACTCTTCACAGAGGCGAAGAAGAAGGAAACGTGCTACCCACATTTCGTCAGCTGCGCGCTTAGATCCTTTTCCGAAGATTTGGAATTCCCACTGACCTTTTGCCACCTCAGCGTTGATGCCTTCGTGGTTGATGCCAGCGTAGAGGCAGAGGTCGAGGTGTGTGTCTGTGATTTCGCGTGCGATACCACCTACTGAGTCGAAGCCGACACCGCAGTAGTAGTCACCCTGTGGTGCAGGGAAGCCGTCTTTAGGGAATCCGAGAGGAACTCCGTCTTGCATGAGGAAATACTCCTGCTCGAAGCCAAACCATGTGCCTTCGTCTTCTGCGATAGTAGCACGTGCGTTTGTTGAATGCGCTGTGCCGTCTGGAAGCATAACTTCGCACATGACGAGGATACCGTTTTCACGAGTGCCGTCTGGGTAGAGAGCTACTGGCTTAAGAACACAGTCAGAGTCACCGCCTTCAGCTTGCTGAGTGGATGAACCGTCAAACCCCCAATCAGGAAGTTGGTCTAGTGTTGGAAATGCATCGAATTCCTTCATCATGCATTTTGTGCGGAGGCTTTGTGTCGGTGTGTAACCGTCGAGCCAGATGTAATCGAGTCTGTATTTGGCCATAGTGTTGTGTTCTAGTTGTTTCTAGTGGTTTAATTTCTAGTGCTTGATTTTCAGCAGTAACCTTATGCGTCACCTAAAAGGTATCTCATAAGATGCGGGCGAAGTATCAGTTCCGACCCTGCGTGTAGTCAAGAGAATCTTAGCAATCATTGTGCCAATTTTGGCAATCATCATGCTATTTGAGACAGTAGCGACGATGGTTTTGCCTATTCTGGGCGCAGCTGATGCTTTTTTAGGGGCTCTCTACTACCTTCAGCACGATGAGGGTAGTGTCATCACTTCCGTCATTATTGATAGCTCGGGTGAGGAGGGCTTCGGTGAGCTGAGGTAGGTTAGAGTAGTTTTGGCTGAATGCGCTGTGGATGTGCTTGTTCCAGAGTCCGTCGACGAGTCCATCACTGCATATGAGAAACTGGTCACCCGCACTGTAGGGGATGGACGAGAGGTAGGGGTGGACGTTTTTGTGCCCTCCGCCCACGACTTCGTAGAGAGCGGCTCTGCGTGGGTGACTGCGGTATTGGCGCTCGTTGATGTCGCCACGATGCATGCTTTTCCATGCGAAAGTGTGGTCTTGGGTTAGCTGTTGGGTTTCTGCGTCACTGACGCGGTGGATGTAGAGTCTGCTGTCTCCTACATTACAAAGGTAGAGATTCTCTGGAGTGAACCACGCTAGTGCCAGCGTAGCCCCCATGCCTTTTTTGAGTGGGTCTGCCGCTGCGATACGATTGATCTCAGTGCTGACTTCTTGCACAGCTTCTTCGAGATAGGCGAAGTATTCGGGGTGTTTTCCCTCCGCTGCCTGTTGGAGTGTCTTCGGGATGTATTGGCTGAGTTTTTGGAGGATGAGCTCTGATGCTACGTCTCCGGCGTGACTGCCACCCATACCATCAGAGACGGCGAAGATGAGGTCGTGGTGCTTGAGTGAGTGGTGAACTTTGTCTTCGAGGTGAGTGGCTCCGTTCTTGTCAGCAGAGAAGACCAGCCAAGTATCATCATTGACCGGCTTTTTGGTGCCAGAGATAGACTGGGCATGCCACTCGATACTGAGCGGGGGCCGTGCTTCTGACTGCGGTAAGGCAGCAGAGTCGGGGGTCGGAGTAGGTGTGTCGCTCACAGTGTTGATTAAGTGGGGTCTTCTGTGGTTGCTACGCTATCTGTAGGGCTGCTCTTTGGTAGGTCGAGTAGAGTGGCTAGCTCGAAGTCAATGATGCAGAATCGTCCAGCTTTAGCATCATAGGTGATGTTTCTCGGGTAGGGGTCGTCGTGGCGAACGCCGTATGTTTCTTCGAGAGTTTTATAGAGCGAGTCTGCTTTTTTCTGCGTGAGGTCAGGTGTGGGGCTGCCGCAATTGGTCGTTACGAGATGGAGCTCTTCCTTGTGTGAGGTGATGTAGCGCGGGACATTAGGGCAGCCTCTTTCTTCGAGTGCCTTGAGGATGAGGATTTCGGTCTGGAAGCGGGTCTCTTTATCCGTGCCTCGGAAGTATTTGTGCACGTTGCCATAGAAGTCGATTCTGACCAGTGAGCGAATGCCGTCTTTAAGGTTCTTCATGGGAGTGAGTCTATACTGGTGGTGTTTTGAATTAGGCTTGAGTTAGGCTGGTAGCAATTTTGAGCCCTAGCCAGATGGCGATCATACTTCCTAAAATCGAGGC
>JALZUH010000211.1 GCA_023301645.1 Akkermansiaceae bacterium | reverse complement strand
GAGGAGTTTTTAAATGAGGTGCTCGTCGAGCGAAAGTTCGGTGCAGGACGACTTCTGGTAGAAGAGTGTCTGGTCGGGCCTGAGGTATCAATCTTTGCTGCAGTTTGTGATGATAAGTATGAAATCTTCACCCCAGCTCGTGACTATAAGCGTGCTCTGGATGGTGATGAGGGGCCTAATACCGGTGGTATGGGTGCTGTTGCAAGTCGCCAGCTCATCGATGCAGAGACATTAGCTCTTATTGAGAAGACGATTGTCCAGCCAACTGTAGATGGTCTCATCAAGGATGGCTTGCCTTATCGTGGTTACCTCTATTTTGGCCTTATGATGACGGCCGCAGGCCCTAAGATCATCGAGTATAACTGCCGCTTCGGTGATCCTGAGTGTCAGGCAGTCATGCCTCTTGTTAAGGGGGATATTACAAGTTTCTGCTACGCAGCTGCTAAAGGCGAGATGAAGCCTGAGCTTATTAGCTTCGACGAAGGTTGGAGTGTTTGCTTGATCCTAGCTAGTGCTGGCTACCCCGCGACTTCACGTAGTGGTGATGTGATTGCTGGCTTAGATGATGTGGAAGGCGCCCGTGTCTATCACGCTGGCACTCGTAAAAACGCAGAGGGAAACTGGGAAACCAATGGTGGTCGCGTATTAGCCGTTGTTGCTGGTGCTGATGAGCGCCTCAGTGCGGTAGATGCTGCCTACGCCCAATTGGATAAAGTCAGCTTCGACGGTGCCCAGAAACGCACCGATATCGGTCGTATGAATTTCTAAACCAGAGAGAATGTAAGGTTCTCCATCTACTTCATATAGCGCTCATAAGCCCTCGGTTTTATGGGCGCTATTTTGCACTGCCTTGTTAGGTCTTTATCTCTGTTTGCCCTCTGTAGTGTTTTCTGATTGAGTCCTAGCTATGTCCGAAGCAAATGCCTCAAAGAATGATGACCAAGTCAATGAGGCTGCTGATGGTGTAGTGAGCACTCCCAAAAGAGGCTGGTTATCCTACTGGGTGCTACTCTTTCTGCAGACGCAGAATGCCTTTAATGATAAGGCAGCTCAGTTCTTGTTGGTGCCCATAGGTGCGTGGCTAGTGACACAGGAAGCGGGGGGACAGTGGGTCGACAAGATCGAATATGTATTAGCGGCGGTCATCGTGCTGCCTTTCATCCTGTTCTCCCCCTTAGCCGGGTGGCTGTCTGATCGCTACAGTAAGACGTTGATTATCCGTGCGGCTGCTATCCTGCAGCTCGTTGTTCTGACATGGATTGCCGTGGCTATTTCTCGTCACGACTTGCTGATGGCGGTGGTTGGTTTTTTCGCACTCTCGACACAGTCGGTGATCTTTAGCCCAGCTAAGCGTGGTATCATTAAGGAGCTCGTCGGGTCAGAGAAGCTTGGTTTTGCCAGTGGCTTGATGGAAATCACGGCTATTTTATCGATATGTATTGGCCAAATCATTACAGGTCTTTGGTTTACCGCTCGACTTGAGGTGAGTCATGACGGCTGGGGTGCTGCTCTACTGCCTTTGAAGCTCCTCACTGGTTTTTCTATTTTTGCACTGATTGTCTCCTTTCTCATCGTGCGCGTGCAGGTGCTGGGGAAACGTCCGTTTTCACTAGGTATGCTCTTTGAGCACTTTGGTCAGCTATCCGAGCTCATGCGCGTGCGCTCACTGAAGCTTGCTGCCATTGGCGTGGCCTTCTTCTGGGGCTATGCGGGTTATATCAATCTGGCGGCCATCGGTATTGCCAAGAAAATCACAGGCGGAGGGGAGCAGTTCGCCGCAGAATCTGCATGGATGATGCTCGCGGCGAGTATCGGTATCGTGCTTGGCGGGGCGGTAGCATCAGTTGTTTGTAAGCGCAAAATCGAGCTGGGGCTCGTGCCTGTCGGTGGAATACTGATGGTTCTGGGGACTTTAGCCATGGCCTTTGCTGCACTTGACTCCTGCTGGATGAAGGTCTGGTTCGTCGTCGGCGGGGCGGGTAGCGCTCTTATCCTAGTGCCGCTTAATGCCTTTATCCAAGATACATGCCCTGCAGAAAAAAGGGGGCGAGTATTAGCTGGTATCGGACTACTCAGCTGTCTTGCTGGCTTGAGCGCGGTCATTACTCAGCTGGCACTGGTCGCGCTGGGCGTTTCTTTTTCGTTTCAGTTTGTTGGTGTGGCGGTCATCTGTGTCTTTGCCACGCGGTATGCCGCTCAGCTACTGCCTGAGGACTTTGTAAGGCTTGTCACACTAGGGGCATTTCGGATGTTTTACCGTGTTAAGGTGATGAATGCTGAGAGCATTCCTAAAGAAGGTGGAGTTCTGCTGACACCTAATCACGTCACCTATATCGACGCCTTCATCCTCTCGGTCGCCTGTCCGCGTAAGATTCGTTTCCTGATGTTTGACGGCTACTTTAAGCGCAGGTGGATCGGTGACTTTGTGAGGCTTTTTAATGCCGTTCCTATTTCTCAAACACGAGCTAAAGACGCGATGCGTGTGGCTGCCGAGGCACTCGAAGAGGGAGCTGTGGTTTGCATTTTCCCTGAAGGCCAACTTGCTCGAACAGGCGGGATGAATGAATTCAAACGCGGCTTTGAGATGATTGCCCGTAAGGCGAAGTGCCCCGTGCTTCCTGCTGCTATGGACGGGCTGTGGGGGTCGATCTTTTCCTATGAGCGCAATCGATTTATTTACAAAATACCCTACAGGTGCCCGTTTCGAGTCGTAGTTCACTTCGGCGAGCCTATCGCCCCACGTGACGCGCAAGTCGATGTAGTGAAGGCGGAAGTGGCAAAGCTCAGATCAGAGGCATTCATGCAGCGCTCTCTGATATCGACTCCTAAGATGTTACTCGCTCAGAGAGCCCGAGTCTTCGGTGATGATCTTAAGCTCTATGAAGATCGGCTAGAGGAGCTATCTTCATTACCCGTAGAAGAGCAATCGATGCTCGTAGCTAATGCTCTCCAAGTTGGTGAGCTCAATACGATCGGTCGAGGGCAAGTGGTCATGGTGGATTGGGACGCGCTCGACTCATGCCGCGACGCGCTGGTGTGCTGCTTTAGCCAGTATTTCAATCTGAAACTTGTTCTTATCCACGCTCACACAACTTCAGATAGGGTCGCTGAGCTAGTAAGCGAATATGAAGTAGCTCAGTATGTGGGAGGTAAGCGTCTGGCAGAGATACTTGTGGAGTTACACATAGATACACCCATGTATGACTTCTCAAGTGACGCACTTGATCGAGGTAGTCTGTTACCTTGTCTAGCTGGAGAGGGGAAGGTCATCGCCATGTCCATGCCCCACCCAGATGCTCAGACCGCAACCAATCAGCACCAACCCGGCCATAAAGACGGGGCGTGGGGGCGACTCCTCCCAGGCTTCCTGTTACTGAGAGAGGGTGCCGACCTTTTTGTCAGTGGCTCGTCGCTAGGTGATAAGAGCCTCTTACTCAAAGACCTAGATGTCGACCCTGAGGGCATGATCTGCGTCCGCGATGACAGTAGTGAAGCTGAGGCGAGCTAAAGCCGCACTTGGTAAGATTCTATCTGTTGGAGAATCTATAAAGGGTTGTTTTCTAATAGAGCTCACTTAGCTCTAAAACGGCAGTATTTAAAATGCTTATGATGAGTGGATTTGAGTCAGGCCGATCCCGATAACTATACTTTTAGCTGAATATTTTGATGTGTAAAAGTTAAAGCTTGTCATTACATTGTATTTTTTTAATAGTTGTTCTAACAGACGTTAAATCTAATTAGGGCTTTAAATCTTTTGCTGAAATTAAAGGTAATGGTGCGAGGCTCGACTGTTATTTAATAATTTTAAACCTCACTTTTTCAAATGAACATAGCTAATCAAAAGGTATTGAGCTCTGATAGGAGACGAACTCTGAATTCACTGTTTAAAAAGCCTCTTGTTCACGATGGCTTCGCCCTTATTGCTACAATGAGTGTCATGGCCCTCCTTGTTTTGATCGCCCTTGCCATGCTCAGTCTGAGCACGGTCGAAGTTCGCTCTTCTAGAGCCTCTGATGCTATGGAAGAAGCAAGGTCAAATGCTCGACTAGGTCTTATGCTCGCCATCGCAGAGCTACAGGCTAAGGCTGGATCAGATACTCGGGTAACAGCACCTGCCGACGCTGTCGCAGGAGCGGCTAGTAATGCTCCCCGTCAGCTGACAGGTGTGTGGCGCTCGTGGGAGGGGAATGACCATGACAAATCTAGTGGCCTACCCCATGCTCCTGATTACGCCAGTAAGTTAGAAAATGGCGATCTAGATGCTCAGTCCAATAATGACGGTCGATTTCTCGGGTGGCTTATATCGGGGCTAGATAAGGACAACCCCGCAATTTCACCACCAAGCTTAACTGAAGGGGAAGATACCGTTCCTCTTATTGCAGAAGGGACATTGGGCTCAGGCTTGACTGAGCTCGAAGTGCACCTCGTTCCTTCGCCACTTGAGAGTGGCGGTTCAATGGCTTACTGGATCCAAGGAGAGAATACCAAGGCGCTTGTTCGTCCGGAACCGCAAAACACGCCTACAACCACTCCTGAATGGAGTCAGCGCATGGCTTCATTCGGTCGTGCAGACACAGACTCATTTGGCTTTAATAATGCGCAAGAATTAGAAAAAGGAGTATCGCACAAAACATTGGAATTACTTTCAAACTCTGGCGGGAATAATGCTTCAAAAGCAAGCTTTCATGATTTGACGACACATTCTCGGGGCTTGCTTACCAATACGGCAAATGGCGGCTGGAGAAGGGACATGTCGCTGATGGCTGAGAAATGGAGTGATGGCGATGTTCGTGCTACAGGGCTTGATGTATTTTCTAGAGAGCCATTTGAGCCCGCCCACACCGCTTCACTCAAAATGATCGCTAATCCCAATGACGCTTCGATCTACCCATGGGCCGTAGCTGATGGCATTTCGATGAGCTGGAATGCACTGATGGATTTTACTTCTCTCTATCAGAAAGTAAAAAAACACGCTAATAACGAACCCTTTTTTGACGCCATACCTAATGCTAATAGCGATTGGGTCACGATATGGCCGACCCTTGCTAGGCTGCATTGGGCGTTTGGGTTTGACGCTAGGGAGGTTACATCTGGTGTATATGAACCAAGGCTACTGATGAAGCCCTCCACTACATTGTGGAATCCTTACAATGTCGCTGTAGAGGCGGCAGGAGTCCTCACTGAAGCTCGACTTAGGGATGATTTTTTCCCATTTAATCTTTACCTCCAAATAGGTTCACGGCCAGAAGTGGAATTAGACATTGGCGCATATATGGCCAACAGAAGCTCGCTTGATAAAATTACAAATAGGGGCACTGCTACAAGGTCACGTATCGCCTCTGAAATAGCTAGGAATAGCAATAGTTCACCAATCATGAAGCCAGGAGAATCTAGGATTTTTGGCATGTTAGTAGCCGACAATGCATGGAGCACCCAGCAGCTCAGTCCGGGTATTAATATCGCCGGTAATTTAAATTTAGCATTCAATCAACGTGACACTAGTATTCTTAATGGAAGTGGAGCTGACAGCTTTAAATACCGCTGGGATCACCGAGTTGTGAATGGTAATATTGACATGAGGGTTGAGTATTCTTGGTCACAGTCTGACAATATCGCTTCATCAGAAGGTGTAAGCTATAAGAATAACACCAGAGACTATTACGTAAGGGTGCCTGCTAATCTAGCTGATGAGAAAATCCCGTTACCAGCTCCGGTCAATGATGACGAGACCTTAGCTAGTGCCACTCTTGATGATAGCCCATTTATTGCTGTCTCAATGGGACTCAGAACATTGATTGATGAAGATGGGTCAG
>JALZUH010000210.1 GCA_023301645.1 Akkermansiaceae bacterium | reverse complement strand
GGCATATCTCTCCCGCATCTTTGCTGTGTATTCTTCTATGCTTTGTTCACTCATGGCCATCGTTGGTGTAGAGTGTCCTTATTTATGAGGCAACGGGACCTATTTTCAGATAAATCATATTTTTTTGGGTGTCCTCTTCAATGAGGCAACACGCCTATTTTCAGATAAATCATATTTTTTTGGGTGTCCTCTTCAATGAGGCAACACGTTATTTTCATTTTATGTTTGATTTAGTTCCTTTTAATAACTATATTTAAAAAGTCTATGAGTCTACACGCCCAATTATCACCAGAGACAGTTGAACGCCTGCGTATTCAGCAAAGAAATAACACGGTTACGAGTATCCTTATATCAGTGCTCGTCATTGTGCTTTTAGGTGTCGTCATGTTTTGGTTCTTACTACCTAGCGCGGAGAAGTATACGGATGATCTTGTGGCATATCCATCCTCTGCGTCAGAAGAGCAGTCAGTGAATAAGCCTAAGGTGCAGCGCACCGTAGAAACTAAACCGAGCACACCCTCTGCCTCTGCCTCGGTAGCGAAGGTCTTATCGAGTAACAGCCAAACTAACGTCGTTATTCCAGTGACCCAGGAGGTGACTTTAGTAGAATCGCAGGACTTAGGCGCTGAAATTGACTTTGGCGACTGGGGAGCCGCGGCTGGCGCCACAGGATCGGGTGACACCTCGTTTTTTGGCACTAATATCTCAGGCGAAAAGTTCTTATATATTATTGATTACTCGCTCTCAATGAAGGGGATTAAAGATAAGTTGATGCGAGAGGAATTAGTTAGTTCTGTGAAGAGGCTGCCTGAAGGGGCTAAGTTTCAGCTGCTTTTCTTTGCCGGTCCTGCATGGCTGGCATCAGATGAAATCGGCGATGTCCAAGGTGCTGGTGTGAATACGATTACCACAGCTGAAGGCAAAACGTTAAAATGGGAACAACGAAAGACAGATGGAAAAGTAAGAAAGATTGACTGGATGACGGTTACTAAATCAACAGTGGACGCGTCTATCGACCGTATCGAAGAGTCTCCCCTAGTATTAGGAACAGCGTGGGCGCCACCATTTGAAATGGCGTTTGAGATGAGACCTAAGCCAGATGCGATTATCTTCATGACGGATGGACTTAGTGGCGATGGTGACAAGGTAGCGGCAAAGTATGGTGACCTTGCACGGAAGCACGATATCAGTATATCTGCTATTGCTCTTGTCTTGCCTGCCGCGCGCGAATCGATGGAAACATTGGCGAAGAAGTCAAATGGTAGCTTTGCTATTATTGATCGGAAGGGCAGAAAAACCGAGTCAGAAGACTATAGTAAACAGTAAAGGCGTTGCTCTAGATAGCGTTTAGATTTTTCAAAAGCAGGGGGCAGCTAATGCTCTCTGCTTTTTTCGTATTGCTGCTATCGGATACGTGAATAAAACCATGCCTAGTATGGTATAAACTTCATGGGTTTTAATTATATAGAAAAAATGAATAAAAGGCGTCAAATCATCAAAGCACTACGTTGGCTGGTAGGAGGGCTTTTGATATGTTTAGTAATCACAGGGATTTTCATTTGGAACTTTGGCACTAAAGATTACGCCAAGAAGTCAGACTGTATTATTGTGCTTGGAGCAGCCGTATATGGAGACAAGCCCTCACCTGTATTCGAGGAGCGTATTAAGCATGCCATTGGTTTACTCAAGCAAGCAGAGGCTCCTGTGGTTATTTTCACTGGTGGCTTCGGTGCCGGTGCTTCTCATGCTGAAAGCGAGGTTGGTGCTTTGTATGCGATTGCGCAAGGGGTTAGTGAGTCTACAATCCTTACCGAGGTGAGATCGAGAACAACGAAGCAAAACCTTGTGGAGGCGAAAACCTTGATGGATTCAGCTGGATTGAAATCTGCCATTATTGTGAGTGACCCGTTACACTTGAAGCGGGCTTCAGCCATGGCAGCTAATATAGGCATGTCAGCAGTGACGTCTCCTACTCCGACATCACGCTACAGGTCATTTCGAACGCAGTTCAAATTCTTACTACGAGAGGTTTATTTCTATCATCACCACGGAATTACAGGGCATTGATCTGATTTTGCGTAATCAGTAGATGGTGTAGATAAAAGATACTCTAGAAATGCTTGGTTACGAAGTCTATTGCGGCTTGGCGCTCGGTGATATGGCCTTCGAGCTGCTCGGTTTCTAGTTTGTTGAGAATATCTCTAAATGCTGGTCCTGGCTGGTGGCCCATGGCGATGAGGTCTTTACCGGTGAGTAGTGGTGGCGGGATGAGTGGCTCGGCTGCGAAGTCTTTTTCCTTTTGGCGCAGGAAGTCATAGTTCTCAGTAATACCATTACTGCTGGCGCAGTCGACGCGGTGGAGCTCCATTTCGTCTTGGAAGGTAGGGCGAGCCATGAAGCGCTTCACTTTGGCGGTGCGCATTTTTTGCACATTCATGAAGTTCATGTGATTGGCTACCATGGCTGAGACATCTTCAGTGGTGCTATTGGAGTATTTCAGGCGGCGTAGGATCTTAGTCGCCATTTTGGCACCGACAGCGTCATGGCCATTGAATCGGATGCGGTCGTCAGCTTCGTCGTAGGTGTATGTGGCTGGTTTGCCAATGTCGTGGAGTAAGACGGATAAGGCGAGCTCGGTGGAGATGTCCTCTTTGAGCATGCCGAGCATGATGTGGGTGTGATTATAGACATCTCCCTCGGGGTGCCATTGTGGCGGCTGCTCACAGCCAATAAGGTCGTAGACTTCTGGCACTATGTGGTGCATGAGCCCGCTTTGGGTGAGTAGGTCTAGGCCTCGTGCTCGATTATTTGAGAGGAGTATTTTACTGAATTCATCACGAATGCGCTCGGAGCTGATTTGTTCGAGTAGCTCGGCATTATCAGAAATAGACTGCCAAGTAGCTGGCTCGATCTGAAAGTCGAGTGTGGTGGCAAACCTAATGGCTCGAATGAGCCGTAGCGCATCTTCTTGGAATCTCTCATTGGGGTTCCCGATAGCACGAATGGTGCCTGAGTTGATATCGGCCTGACCTCCGACGAAGTCGATGATCTTACCTGTCTGAGGGTCTTGAAACAGACCATTGGTGGTGAAGTCGCGTCGATTAGCGTCGTCTTCTGGGGTGGAGTAGGTGACCGACTCTGGATGCCTGCCGTCGGAGTATGATCCGTCGTGGCGGAAGGTTGCTATTTCGAAGTGGTGTCGGGATTCTTTGACAAGGATCACGCCGAAGTGCGCGCCAATAGGGTCAGACTTAGGAAAGAGTGCTTGCACCTGATCCGGTGTGGCTGATGTAGCAATGTCGTAGTCATTAGGCTCTAGGCCGAGTAGGAAGTCCCTGACACAGCCTCCTGCATAGTAGGTGGTGTAACCAGCCTCGGTGAGGCGTGAGGTTATTGCTTGGGCGGCGGTTTTGATATCAATCACTTCTGCTGATTCTTAGAAAAGGTGGGCTGAGAGGCAAGTCTGAATTCTGAGGTGGCTGTATCTTGCTTACTCGACCCATTGGGCGGGTTCTTTGCGGAAGGTGCTCATGTCACCTTCAGATTGATCCCAGAGGTAGACTGACCAGAGGTAAGAGCTGTATTTGAGCTGGCAGTTTTGTCGGATGAAGAGCTCTTCCCGTGCACCGGGGTATTCCCAGCGGATGTTTTTTTTGCGAGAGCGGAATTTTTCTCGATTGAGGATGATCCATACGCGCTGCTGCTGGGTGAATATTTGCTGTAGGTCAGCGAGACGATTGACCACTTCAGCATTGCCATTGCGGTCACGGAGTGTGCCGTTGTCATTATAGGCGAAGTCGTAGAGGATGGGGACGACGAGGTCGTAGTCGACTCGGCCGAGCTCGATTTTGGCGGCATGGGGGTGAGGCTCGGTGATCATAATGCGATCATCTGGGCGCATTTCTGATCTGACATAGGCGAGTGTGGAGACGGGGTCACCGAGGATCTTTTCCTGATAGGAGCCGATAATTCGCCATGGTGCGAAGGATAGTAACACCGTGAGTAATGATAAGGCAAAGATCGCTGGGTAGCTATGTCTGCCGAGGGAACTGGCGAACCACTTCGCGAAGATACTAATACCGTGGGTGCCGAGTAGTATCCATAGTGGAATGATCGAATACATGTAGCGAAAGCTAACGGAGGTGATGGTGAGATTGAAAATAAGAATCGATAGCAGTAGGAAGGCGTGCAGGGTGATGAGTCTACTAGAGCCCCGCCTGACGGAGTAGATGAGGCTAAATAGGTAGAAAACACTGAGTGCTAGGTGCAGGCGAGAATAGCCGATAAACATGGAGAATAGATTGCCCAGTTCCCAGAAGGTCGGGGCAAGGGTGGCTTCTACATTGGGGGATACTCCGACACTCTGGGTGATGCACTTGGTTTTAAACAGCAGGATGTCAGCGGTGATGAGGATACCGGCAAAAACGAGGTAGAGCACGGCCTTGAGCGCCCACTTGAAAGGCACCCCTCTGCCAAAGATCAAGTAGGTGAGTAGGAATACGGGGACAAATCCAATGCTGATCTCTTGGCTCAATACGGCGAAGCTAAAGAGGATGATAGCCCCTGCTCGATGCCAGATTGATTTCTTAAAGATGAAGCCTTGGATAAAGAGATGGATCATCAGGATGACCATGAGCTGCTGCTGCTGGTAGAATCTGGCAATGTGGCCGCTGAATATGAGGAATGGGTGAAGGGCGAAGAGGGTGAGGGCGGTAGGGGCTACCCACGGATCTCTGAAGTATCGGCGTGCTAATATCCAGACGAGCCAGCCTGTGAGGACACTCAGCAGCACGGAGTAGAGGCGAAGCGACCATATGTGTGGGCCGAAGAGTTTGACAAAAAATGCAGCGCTGTAGTGGTAGAGTGGACTACGGCTATACCAAATGTCACCAGCGATGGTGGGTTTTCCTGTTTCTGCAATAGCGAGAATAGCCTGAATCGATGCGTATTCGTCATCATCGATGGGCTGGTCGTGCACCATCCATGCGCGTGCGAGGAAGACGATGAGCAGCAGGGCGAGGCAGAGGTAGGGGCTCTTGGTGAGCTGGGTGTGACTACTGGGGATATGCTGCTTTTTACTGAGTATGTGCTCGTGTATGCTCATACCCGAGGCAATTGCTATGGCTATGGCAACACTGGTGAATGCCCAGCTCTGGGAGGTGAAGTAGATGAGCTCGCTGCGCTCCATGAAGCAGGTCTGTAAGAGCGCTGCGAGGGCAAGGCTTATGGTGATGATGATACTGCTTCGTCTATACCTAGCTAGCTGCTGGCTTAGGAGGTAGCACAGTATGAAGAGGCACGCGGCAGCCGCGATGATATGTGAGGCCTTGGCAGCTTGTCTGCTCCCGCCCATGAACTTCATCGATGGAGTCTCACCAGGAGTCACGCTGTTGCCGATGAGTGCGGGTTTGTAGGTGAGGGCGGTTGGCTCGCTATTGGTATACTTGATCCGCCATGGTAGATTGGTTATTTTGTGAGCTTTACCTGATGAGTCGATGGTGCAGGCGTCGATGGCGAACTTATGAGCTTGGCTGCCTTGGTAACCGGAAGATGAGCCATTAATGAGTCGGATTCTGATGTGGTTTTTCCCCGTATGGGTCAGCTCGCTCATGTCATAGGCTTGGAGCGTGGACTTGGCACGTTTGCGAATAATGGAATGTGGGACTGCAGGGTCGGCTTCTTCGAGGATGCCGTAGGGGTCTTGGAGTCGGCCTTTTTGTTCCTCACCCTCTACGA
The DNA here is from genome assembly GCA_023301645.1 of Akkermansiaceae bacterium. Taxonomy (GTDB): domain Bacteria; phylum Verrucomicrobiota; class Verrucomicrobiia; order Verrucomicrobiales; family Akkermansiaceae; genus Oceaniferula. The sequence continues at coordinate 14,503 of JALZUH010000210.1, read as the reverse complement.
TGGTGTCGTCATTGTTTTGATTCGGGCGCTCGCGGGTGCGATTGGCGTTGTTTTGGTAGGGTTTGAAGTCGTTCTCCGTGGGGTCTCCGTGGCGTGGGTTTTTGAAGCGCTCGCCGCCGAAGAAGTCAGATGCTTCATCGGGGTCAAGTAGCACGGGTGGGGTGGCTAGCGGGCGGCGACCTTGCCATGCTACTAGCCACTCTCCGCCATGGTAGCCCTTTCGCTTTGATCGATTTACGTTGAGTCGTTTGCCGTTGATCCAGATCCAAAAGTCGCCGTGTGAGAGGACTTTTAGCCACGAACTGTCGTGCTTTTCGGCGTCAAATTTTGCTGTGAACTCGTAGGCGTGCTGGCTATCATTTTCAGAGGTTCTGCCGATGACCCACTGAGCTACAAAGGGCTCTTGGTAGAGTGACTCAGGGACGGTTGATAAGGGGTGGGTTTTGGCCTTAGGACGACCGTTCTTAGCTTGTGCCTGAGTAGGGGCTTCATATTTCGGGATGGCTTGCTTCCATTGACTAGTGTCTACAGTGGGGGTAGCCCAGTCGTTTTGCCGCACTAGTTGAGGGACGGGCTCAGCTTTCCATGAACGATCAGATTGAAGGGTGAGGCTCTTGTTGTCGCGTGTATTGATAGCTCCATAGGCGAGGATGGTGGGTTGTGTTTTCCTGCCTTCGGCTGAGATAGCGATGACATTTTTGCCTTTTTGTAGAAAGGCGCGAATGTCGTATAAGGTTACGGTTTGGTCATATCGGTGGCCACTCCATTGGTATTCACGGGGGAAGTTATAGGCGATGATGGGCGTGAGCCCAGAGATGCGCTGTCCCGAGTGGCTGAGTCCATTCTGGAAGGTCCGTGTGGGTCGCCAGTAGGTTTGTGCCCCTACGGGATTTCCATTACAGAGGAGCTCGTAGCCGCCATCTGACATGACGGCGATATAGGCGGATTTCACGTCGGCATTGAGCAGGATTTCTTTTCTGAAATAGCCTGTGTATTGGGTGTTTTCCTGCGTGGTTATCCAATGAGCATTATCGGGTATGTGGTGATTGTAGCGGCTGATGTCACCTGCATGCTGCCCACTGAGAAACCACCAGATCAGAAGGAGCGACGCAGTGATCGAGAGGGCTGTCGCCGCCTTTGATCGCTTACTGCTACTTTCTGGGTTCATCTTGAGTTGGGTTTATTTGCCTTGGGACTTGAGGCGAGCTTCGCGAGCTTGTTGGGTGTTGCCTGCATTGAGCTCTCCTTGTGCGAGCATCCACCAGGAGGCGGCGATGACACTGCGCTTGTTTTTACTTTTATAGCCGTCGTAGATATTTCTCAGTAGGCTGCTGTGGATTCTATTGCTATGGAGGTGCCCTGTTTGTGTCGCGATGAGTTGTCTGTGGAAGTGCGCCTGTGGGCTGCTGGGCTCATGCTTGAGTAGCTCGTCTAGGTGTTCTTTGGCGATGAGGTATCTACCCGAGTTAATGAAGTTAATAGCTATTCTGAGTTGATGGCGCGAGAGCTCTCTGGCGGCGGGTCGCGGGAGCTCGTTGCGTTGATTGGATAATTGGCTCACTAGCTCGCGGGCACGGCTGTAGTAGCCTTCGTTTTCGAACCAAGAGATTTGATAAAGGATGGCAAATTGAGATGGCTCGTCGTCGAGCTGTGAGTCGTAGTAGCCAAGTTGTCTGATGATGCCACTATCATTGATTAGGCTAGGCATCGTTGTAATGGCTTGCTTTAGGCTATTTCTCGCTTGGAAGTAGTCTCCTTGGGCAGTGGCTTCTTCTGCCTGAGAGAGGTGGCGTTTACAGGTGATGACGACGGCTGCTGATATGGTAGTGGTGATGGTGATAACGGCGGCTAGGTAGATGATGAGTCTTTTCAGGAGCTTTCGGGCGCGGGTGATATGGCGTCTCCAGTAAAAGCCTAAGATGCAGACTGAACCGAGTGCGTATCCGCCAGTGGCGTAGAACCAGCCTTTACCGACGAATTGTGTGAATGCAGGGCCGTAGCCGAACCACCATACCCAGTCGTTGAGTCTCGAAATACCGAGTGAACCAGTGGGGGGGCGGTAGACGGCGAGTCGAGCCGGCGGATCCTGAGCATTCACTCCTGTGCCGAGGTCTATACTCCGCTCGGCATGGGCACGGTAGCTATCACCTCCTAGCCACGTCATGGTGTCGTGTTGCTGTTGGAGCCATGCGCCTTCTCCGATGGCGTGACTGTCACCGATGGTGAGCCATGTGGGGAACCAAAGAGTGAGCACTAAGCAGGTGAGGGTAAATCCAACGAGTAGTGCGCCTACGCTCTTGATTTTTTTTCTAAAAATGGCAACCGCTATCAAAAAGAGGATAGTCGAGCCGATGAGTGCTAGCTTAAAATAGATCGTGTAGAGGGAGTCTTGGCTGCTGAAGACGGGCAGGCTGGGGTCACTGCCGTGAGGGAAGGATAGCTGCGGGACGGCATACCATGGACGAGTCATCGATAGCCCTACGAGTATGAGGGCTAGTCCTGATACGATGAAGTTGACCGATTTGGGTAACCAGTCAGGATCAAGGGCGATGGACTTTAATTTGATCATCAGGTTGTAAGCTACGGTGACCTTCGATAATCACGTCTGCTTCTGGGTCTATGAGGCTTAGTATTTCTACGTATTTGTCATCGACGTGACCGATACGGACTTCTTCGAGTGCCCAGGTGTCATCGTCATTGGCAATGTAGAGTATGCCTGAGCCTGCCGAAATAGATAATACGGCATTTCTTGGCACGGTGAGGGCTGTCTTGGTGACCTTAAGGCGGGCGAAGCCTGTCATGCCTGTGACAATGCTTTGATTCTTATTTTCCCTAGCTTCTATAGGGTCTGTGAATTCTAGCTTCACCTTAAAGGTAGCTGCCCACTCAGGGGAGCCTGATCCGCGCGGGCGAAGGGGGCGTGAGATCTCTGGACCACCGCTATTAAAGCTAATGACTGGCTTGATCATGGTAGTGGTAGCCGTGAACTGGCTACCGGGGTATGATTCTAATGAAACGGTGGCTTCAAGCCCTGTGGAAATATGCTGGAAGTCAGCTTGGTCAAAGTAGGCGTCAAACCATAGCCCGCTGGAGATAAGAAACCCCGGCTTGCCACTGTCTTGATTATACTCGCCGGTGTTGATGAGGACGCGGTCGACGACTCCTTCGACTGGGGAGTGGATGTTATAGGCCTCGAGCTCTTGCTCGCGATGGGCGAGTGCTTGCAAGGCGTCATTGTGGGAGTTTTCTGCTATTTTGATACTTTGGAGCACGCCACTCTCAGCCATTTTCATGGAGAGCTCGGCTCGTGATACTTGCTCGGTCATCATGGTTGCTTCTTTTTGGGCTTCTAGAAAAGCGACTTTGGAGATGACGCCTTTTTGATAGGCTTTCTCGTAGCGAGCTAGTGCTTGCTTGGCGAATTCTTGCTGCTCTAAGATCGATGCGAGATTGATCTTTTCTACTTCGGGGCGCTCTTGGGCGAGCACGTAGGCGGAGCCGAGCTTGACGCGCTCGAGTTCTGCGGCAGCGGTTGAGACAGCTAGTTTAGCCGACTCGTATTTGATCATGGCTTTTTGGTTCTCTAGTGTGGCTAGTGTGTCTCCAGCTTTGATCTGGGAACCTTCTTCGACGACGACGTCCTGAACCATTGCCATAGGGATGATGGGCACGAGGATTGGTTTGCTAGAGCAGACACCTTCGCCGAGTAGGTAGCGGGTGATTTGTCGTTGCTTGGGCTTGTTGGTGGTGACCGTGAGCTTGCCACCAGTGGCTCGGACGAGCGAGGGGTAGCCTAGTTTCGATCCATACATACCGTTGTTTTTATCCAAGTAAGCAGGCTTGATAACGAGGTATGTGAGCAGGGCAAAGGCTGCCAATGCGATGCAAATAAGAAAGAGGATTCCTTTATTATGGATGATCAATGACTTCATGGTTTTCTCTAAAATGATGTTTTGCACCGTAAATAAGTGCGATGATGAGGGCCGATATTTCTGCAAACATCTGAGCGCCACGCCAGAGGACAGCTGCCAACACGCTGGATTCGAGACTGGCGTATTGGGAGAGCATAAGCACGATGATCGCTTCTCTGACTCCGATCCCGCCGGGGATGCCAATAGACCAGAATCCAATCATCCAAGCAACGCCTGCTATACCGAAAATAGTGAGGTAGGGGAGTTCTATAGCGGGGACAGACTGGAAGACGACCCACATCAAGGTAGCATTCCATAGGCAGAGAATGATATAGTGGGCGACCGTCAGTAGGCACTTTGTGTAGTCGACCCGTCCGAGGTTGAAGAGCTGTGAGAATCTGGGGCTAGCCTTGAGCTTGGTAATGACCACGCGCGCTAGCATGATGAGTAGCGGGATGGATAGGGTGATGACTATGAGGCTAAACCAGCCGTGATCGATGATGAATGCGCGTGATGCTTCTAGGTATGGGGTGGCCATATTCATGATGGGCTGTGCCGATACAATGGTGATGGCGAGTGCTGCCCATGCGGTGTTGGTGAGGATGAGCTCTAGGATAATACTGGCGGATGCTTTTGTCTTACTAATACCTATTTTCTGAGCAGAGATTACTCGTGAGCCGTAGCTCCAAACGGTGCCGGGGAGCCACTTGAGAGACTCGGACTCTAGCCAGATACGTGTGCAGTCTATGCGTTTACAGCGAGATCCCATAGCATTAAGAACCTCTGACCACACGCTAGCATTCCAGAGCTGATAGAGGAGGAGTCCTGCGAGGGCAAGGAGTAGTAGCTTGATATCTACGGTGCCAATGAGGCTAGAGATTCCATCCAAGTGGCTGCGCAGCGCGAGGACTGCGAGGCAGAGCCCCGCGAGAACGAGGGTATATTTAAGGACGGCTTTCATTGGTATTAGACCGCTGACTAACATGAACCATGGGCTCGTTATCTACAATGATAGAATTCTATTTATTATCCATCAGTGCTATAGGAATCTTGGATAACTATCTTGATGGTCGAGAGCGAGGGTTGTGGTGAACGGTGGTAAGATGATACTTGGAGGTGCATAAATCTCTTCATTCTTAACTGTTAGGCTTTTTTTGTTAAAAAGCACGAATTGTTACAGCTATTTTTCATGAAGTGATGTATTGCTAGAGGTAATGAATTTTTGGCGTGTTAGATGGCGATGGGTGGCTTGTGTGAGTCCTCTGCTACTATCGAGCTGCGCGGTGGTGGGGCCTGATTACGTGAAGCCAGAGCTGTCGCTGCCAGATGAGTGGACAGCGTCGATTGATAAGGATAATCAGGCTAGTGTTACTGGGGCTCAGCGCTGGTGGCGGAACTTTAATGATCCTGTGCTCAATGAGCTGATTTTGCTCTCTAGGAAGGCTAACCCTAATATTCGCATTGCTCGCGCACGTATCGCAGAGTCGTGGTATCAGCGCTCTGTGCTATCGGCTGCTTGGTATCCAACGAGTGACTTTAATGCGCGCTCGAACTCTGGGCTAGGCAGCTTTAGCTCATCGGGCATTGATTGGAATTTTAACTCCTCGGAGGATCAGCTCGCTCAAATCGATGTGGGCTGGGAGATTGATTTATTTGGCAAAGTGAAGCGACAAGTGGAGTCGGCTACCGCTGATTATCAAGCGCAGGTGGAAGGCTTACGAGACGCTACTGTCTTTATTAACAGTGAGGTCGCACTGCACTATATCGCATACAGGACTCTGGGCAAAAGGGTGGAAGTCGCACGCGAGGGAACAGCCAATTTCCAAAAGATAGCAAACCTCATATCTAGTCGACTAGAAGAAGGGCTCACGAGTGAGCTAGAGCTACACGAGGCTAGAGCAAGGCTGAAGAGTAGTAAGGCTGAGATTCCAAGATTAGAAGAAGAGCAGATCGTAGTCGGTAATAGACTGGCTGCATTATTGGCCATTGCGCCGGGTAATATTCAAAAAATGCTTCGTAAGCATAATGATATTCCAACACCCCCAAGATCAGTGACCACGGGTGCTCCTGCTGATTTACTACGGTCTCGTCCAGATGTTAGACGGGCAGAGCGACAGATTGCAGCTCAGTCGGCTAGGGTTGGTGTGGCTACAGCAGAGCTCTACCCAGAGTTGTCGATATCAGGTGCGATTACCTATCAGGCATTTAGCCAGTTTAATACCGTAGAAACATTGCGAAGAACATTAGGTTTTGGGCCGGCGCTTCGGTGGAAGATTTTTCGCTGCTGTGCTGACCGCGCTCGCATCAAGGAGAACGAGAGCCGATTAGAGCAGGCTATTGTCCTTTATGAAAATACCGTGATAGCGGCTGTGACCGAAGTTGAGAATAGCATGACGCGTATTCACTTCTCGGGCAAACGGATGAAGATTTTAGAAGACGCATCGATGGAGCATAGAAAAACAGCAGAGCTCATGCTGGATGCTTATGATGTCGGTGAGGTGGATCTCCGCCGCTTACTCAATACTCAGCAGGATTACATCATTACCAGAGACGAGAGCCTTGCTACTCAGGGTAGACATGCAGCCCATACAGTAAGGCTATTCAAGGCACTGGGAGGAGGAGAGCTGCCTCACCCCGCTGTGGTTTCTGGGCGATCTAATAAGGCTAAGACAGACTGAGTCGAGCCACTGACTTGCTCAGCTAATTGAGCGAATAATAAACCATTTAATAAATTCTCATCAAGAACATCCCCTAGACGCGCCTCCAAATCCACACATGATTGATACAGTGAAACCATACCTAACGTGCCAGAAGATCCCTTTAACTGGTGGATGCCACTGGCAATTTGTTCGAAATCCGCTCGCGTTAGGTAGTCTTTCATTTCCTCAACCATACTTAGGCTGTTTTCATGAAATTGCTCTACAATGGGACGTAGTATGCTGGGGTCATTTCCTGCGAGAGCGAGTAGTTGAGTGCGATCCACTTTTATATCCATTATTCTCACAACCTAACTAACCTAACTTTAGGAGAAAAGCTAAATTATATCACATGAGCCGTTCAAAGCATTACAATCTAATCATTGCAGATGATGATAGCACCATTGGTCACTTGCTGAAGCTGAAGTCTGAGTATTACGGCTTTAGGCCATTGGTGGTAAAAAATGGCGCTGAAGTGCTACAGTGTATCAATGATTCGGTGGAGGTGGTGCTGCTGGACATAGCGATGCCTGTCATGGATGGGGTAGCCTGCTTACAGGAGCTCACCAAGAAAAACCCCCATGTGTCCGTCGTGATGCTCAGTGGTGAAAATGACGCGGAAACGGTGATGCGCTGCGTCAAGCTAGGGGCTCATGACTACATTACTAAGCCCTTTGATATGAACGAGCTCTTTACGACACTTCGTCATGCCCGTAAGGCCTGCCAAATGGAGCGCGAAAACCAATCGCTTAAAGAAAGTGCTACGTCTCTCGCCACATCGGGTGGGTTGATCGCCGAGTCAGCAGAAATGAAGAGCCTGCTCATAAAAGCAGAGAAAGTCGCGCAGCGAGACTCTTCTTTATTACTTACAGGTGAGAGCGGCACAGGAAAGGGCGTGCTCGCTCGCTATATCCACTCTCATAGTCCGCGGGCTCATATGCCTTTTGTTACGGTGAGCTGCCCAGCTTTACCGAGGGAGTTACTAGAGAGTGAGCTCTTTGGGCATGAAAAAGGAGCTTTCACAGGAGCTCTGAAAAAGCGCATCGGTAAGATTGCAGCTGCGCAGGGTGGCACGCTCTTTCTCGATGAAATCGGTGACTTACCCATCGATCTACAGCCTAAGCTACTCAATGTGCTACAAGATAAGGTGTTTTATCCCGTGGGTAGTGAGCAGGCTGTGACTTGTGATGTCAGAATTATCACGGCGACCCATGCTGACTTCGAGCAGCAAATAAAGGCAAAGCAGTTCAGAGAAGACCTCTATTACCGCATTAGCGTTATCCCGCTGCGTCTGCCAGCACTGAGAGATCGCCCAGATGAGATCATGCCACTGGCTGAGCACTTCGCTCGTCGAGTCGCTAATAAGCACCAAGTCGAGCAGGTCACATTTAGCGAGAAGGCACTAGAGAAGCTCATGAGCTACAGCTGGCCTGGAAATGTCAGACAGCTAGAAAACAGCATCGAGCGCGCCAGTGTCTTCTGTGAAAGCGCAGAGATCCTCCCAGAGGACTTGACGGGAGGGATCGACGAGCGAGATGAGGGGTGGGCTATAGCAGGGGAGAGTCTAGCAGGGAAGACGCTGACAGAGGTCGAGAAATCAGCCATTGAGCAAACATTGTCACTCTGTGGTGGTAACAAGGCGAAATGTGCGAGGATGCTCGGCATCAGTGAGAAATCCATTTACAATAAAATGAAACATCACGGGCTGATGTAATCATTCAGAGTCACGAATCACCAACCCACTGAATAACAAACATTTATGAAAGGCATTATATTTACTGAATTTCTCACTATGGTAGAGCAGGCGCATGGACTTGATATGGTCGACACTATTATTGAAAAAAGCGACCTCCCCTCGAAGGGCGCATACACAACAGTAGGCACGTATCATCACACCGAGATTGTCGCACTCGTTACGAATCTAGGTGAGGAAACCTCTACCGATCTAGACACCTTACTCTATACCTTTGGGGTATATCTTTTTTCTAGTTTGGCGAAGGCTCACCCTGAATTTGTCGACATTACCACTGAGCCTCTCGACTTTCTAGAGCAAGTCGAGACCTATATACACGTGGAAGTGCGCAAGCTCTACCCAGAGGCAGACCTACCCACATTCCGGTGCTCACGCCCAGATGCGAGGAATCAGCTGCACATGCTCTATATTTCCAATAAGCATATGGAGGATGTATGCGAAGGCTTGATCGTAGGATGCATGCAGCACTTCGGAGCAGATCACACGATCAAGCGCGAGCAGACTGATGAAGGCGAGCTCTTTATCATAACTTGTAACGAATAATAATGATGAACTCAGAAGCTGATAAATGGAAAAAACGCTACGAGCGCGAGAAAAGCGCACGGAATCAGGCTGAGTTATTACTAGAGAAGAAAAGCGCACAACTCTACGAAGCCAATCAAAAGCTAGAAGATGCAATCCTCATAGAAACATCAAAACTCAAGCTCGAAGAAGAGAAGTCCCGTGCTGTCCATCAGGCGTCACTAGATGGCATTATTCTGCATACACAGGACGGGCTCATCATGGATGCCAATGATAAAATGTGTGAGCTCATAAACTGCGAAAAGTTGCTTCTTATGAAACTCCACATTGACGAGCTTCTCGCTGACGAGTCGAAGGGCTTTATGAGCTGGGCGATGAGCGATATCGAGCGTGTTGGCTACGCTCGTGGCGAATGCCTGTTTAAGAAAGAAGGCGGAGAGAAGGTCTTCACTGAGGTCTCTGTGGCGCGCCTTGAAGTCGAGGGCGGTGTCATCATGCAGGCCATTGTGCGGGATGTCACCGAGCGCATTGAATCCGCTAAGAGACTAGAGCTAGCGACCAAAGAAGCGATTGAAGCCAATGAAGCGAAGTCACTCTTCCTCGCAACCATGAGCCATGAGATACGCACACCACTCAATGGTATTATCGGTTTCACCGAAATTCTCTTACAAGAGCCCTTAGCTAATGAACACCGCCACCATCTAGAGCTGATTGGTAAAAGTGGCGAAATGCTACTGCATATCATTACCGATATTTTAGACTTCTCCCGTGCTGAAAACCACGACATCGAGCTGGATCATGCCGACTACAGCATGGTGGTGTGTATTGAGGAGACATTGGATGTGCAGTCCAAGACCGCAGCCAGCAAGGGCGTGGATCTCTTTTATGAAATAGATGAAGGCTTCCCCGCCCTCCTCAACGGAGACTCGGGAAGGATACGCCAGATCCTCATCAACCTCGTATCAAACGGGATCAAGTTCACAAGTAAAGGTAGTGTTGTCATCCGGGCGAAAAGACTTCCAGACAGCCTCATCGAAGTCTCAGTGATAGATACGGGTATAGGCTTTGATATGGCTATTGCCGATAAGTTATTCGAGCCCTTCCAGCAGGAAGATGCCTCGACGACGAGGATGTATGGTGGCACCGGGCTAGGCTTAGCGATTTGTAAGCGGCTCATTTCTGCGATGGGGGGCTATATTTCAGCCTCCTCTGAGCTAGGGCAGGGCGCTTGTTTTAAGATCACCCTCCCATACACAGAGGCTACGTCACTAGAGGTGACCTCCGATACTGAAGTCGTGTCTACGTGTGCCGCCTCGAAGGCCACCAGTAGCTCAGGAAGAGTGCTCGTCGTAGAGGATCACCCCATCAATGCTAAGCTAGCTGAAATCTTAATCGGGAAATTAGGAGCAGAAGTCACAATCTGTAGTAATGGTAAAGAGGCCATAGAGGAGCTCAGTGCAGATCATGGCTATGACATCGTGATGATGGATATGCAAATGCCGGTCATGGATGGCATCGAGGCGACCAGGCGCATTCGAAAAGGCGAAGCAGGGGAGGGGTGTAAGAATAAGCCGATTATAGCGATGAGCGCGAATGCTCAGAAGGAGTTTAAAAGCCAGTGCCTGAGCTCAGGGATGAATCACTATCTTTCTAAACCCATCAAGGTAGAGCGACTCGAACGCGTGCTGAGGAGGTTCGAAGTAATCTAAGTCGAAGGGTGAATAAAAAAAATAATGAGCTGCCTATAAAAACCCTGTAAAAGGGGACAAAAAAAGAGATATAGCCGAAGCTATATCTCTTTTTTGATAAATCATTAGTCTGATGACTATGACTTGTAACGAAGACGCTTTTTATGGCGGTTCGCCTTCATACGCTTTTTGCGCTTATGCTTACTAATCTTAGACTTTCGGCTTTTTTTGAGGCATCCCATGGTATTTGGTTGTTCTGGTTATGGTTGAGTTCAGCAGGTTTGCTGGAGACTTAGTTTCTTGTGAGAATGTTTTGAAATAGTTGTTCAATCGTCGACTTAGAGAACGATCTTGGAGAGTGGGTATTCGATGATGCCCTCTGCGCCAAGCTTTTTCAGCTCGGGAATGATCTGTCTTGCGACAGAATCTTCAATGATCGTTTCAACAGCTACCCAATTATCTTCAGCGAGATGAGAGACAGTGGGGCGTCTGAGTGAAGGAAGTTTCTCGAGTGTAGCTTCAAGAGCGGCTTCTGGCAAGTTCATCTTCAGGCCTACTTTACCACGAGCTTCGAGAGCTGCTTTCAGCATGAGGACGATACGGTCCATTTTCTCCATTTTCCAGCTGTCAGCATAGGCTTCCTTAGAAGCGTAGAAGTGCGGATAGGAAGTGAGGAGAGTATCTACGATACGAAGATCATTAGCACGTATAGAGGCACCTGTTTCAGTTACATCGACGATGGCGTCGACGAGTTCAGGGACTTTTACCTCAGTGGCACCCCATGAGAATTCGATTTCAGCATTTACGCCGTGCTTATCGAGATAGTTCTGTGTGATTTCTACACCCTCAGTGGCGATACGCTTACCTTCGAGGTCTTTCACGCTCTGAATCGGTGAGTCTTCTGGCACGACGAGCACCCACTTAGTCGGGCGCAGTGTAGCACGCGAGTAGGGTAGCTCTGCTAGATCAACGAGATTATCAGAGTGGGTAGAAGCCCAGTCGAGGCCTGTGATACCACAGTCGAGGAATCCCTGTGCTAGGTAGCGGCCGACTTCCTGGGCTCGGATGAGAAAAATATCAAGTTCACCGTCGTCAGAATCAGGTCTGAGACCACGATCCGAAGTGTAAACATTAAACCCAGACTGCTTGAGAAGCTCGATCGTAGGTTCTTGGAGGGAGCCTTTAGGGAGTGCGATTTTAAGTTTCTTTGACATGGGTTAGGATAGTGAGAAAGTTGCAGTTAGTAAATACAGTTGGGCAGTATAGTCAAGAAATGCAATTAGTCAAAAACAGCAGATCAGATAAACTGCGATGCTGGGCTTGCTGAGCGGATTGTTTATCTTCAAATGAGCAGGAATCAACGTGATTTTTTGTTTTTGGTAAAATAATCGACGTTTTTAGTATTGTTACTGTCATTAGGGCTCATTTTGTTACGTTTCATGCTTGCAGCAAGTGAGAATGAGGTGAATCCTGCGCTCATCATGAATCAAGAAATTCTTTCACAAGCAGCAAACGAAGCCAGAGGCCTCGCTATCGATGCCGTTCACGCATGTTCGTCTGGTCATTTAGGACTTCCACTAGGATGTGCCGAGATCGGTGCCGTGCTCTTCGGCGAATCTCTCAGTTTCAATGCAGACGCTCCTAAGTGGCTTAACCGCGACCGCTTCATCCTCTCAGCAGGTCACGGCTCTATGTTTATCTACAGCTGGCTCCACCTCGCTGGATACGCCGTCTCACTTGAAGACGTGAAGTCCTTCCGTAAGCTCCACAGCATCACACCGGGTCACCCTGAGTTTGAAGAGACTCCAGGCGTAGAGGCGACTACTGGCCCACTTGGTCAGGGCGTTGGTAATGCAGTAGGATTTGCCCTCAGTGGTAAGCACGCCGCTGCGAAGTTTAACACAGCAGCGCACACGATCTTTGATAACCACACTATCGCTCTCCTCGGTGACGGTTGCCTTCAGGAAGGTGTTGCTAAAGAAGCAATCGCCTACGCTGGACATAACAAGCTCGATAATCTCATCCTTATCTACGATAGCAATGACGTCACTCTCGACGCCATGGCTGACGTGTCACAGAGCGAAGACGCAGGGCAGTATTTCGTCTCACAGGGCTGGGACGCAGTAACTATCGATGGTCACGACCTCAGTGCTATCGCATCTGCTGTAGAGACAGCCAAGTCTGATAACAACGGCCGTCCAAAGGTCATCATTGCTAAGACCGTCATCGGTAAGGGTATTCCTGAAGTAGCTGGCACAGCTAGTGGCCACGGTGAAGGTGGAGCTAAGTTCGCCGAGTCAGCTCGTGCAGGCCTCGGACTCCCAGCTGGATCATTCCACGTTTCTGAAGAAACAAAGGCATATTTTGCAGACCGTAAGGCAGCTGGTGTTGCAGCATTTGAAGCATGGAATACTACCTACGAAGCATGGGCAGCAGCTAACCCAGCACTCAATGAAGAGCTTACCAATGGTGTCGCCAAAGCAGTGCCTACGAACCTTCTCGATCTCATCCCTGAGTTTGATAATGATTACAAAGGCGCTACTCGTGCCTCTGGTGGTGATATTATCCAGTCCATCGCTAAGGCAATCCCTTCCTTCATCACAGGCTCAGCAGACCTCTACGGCTCTACTAAGAACTACCTTAAAGGCGAAGGCGACATGCTCTCTAGCAGCTTCGAAGGACGTAATATCTGGTTCGGCATTCGTGAACACGCAATGGGTGCGATCTGTAATGGTATCGCCTACGACGGACTCTTCCGCGCCTCAGGAGCTACGTTTGCAGTATTTGCAGACTACTTACGCCCATCTATCCGTCTAGCAGCACTTGCTAAGCTTCCAGTGACATACATCCTCACCCACGACTCAGTCGGTGTTGGAGAAGACGGTCCTACTCACCAGCCAGTAGAAACAGTCAGTGGTCTCCGCGTCATTCCCGGTCTCGACGTAATGCGTCCAGCAGATGCTGAAGAAACAGCAGGAGCATGGGCTGCATCGATGCAGCGCACTGATGGACCTACAGCGCTATTCCTTACTCGCCAGAATGTGCCTAACTACAGCTGCCTAGCAGCTAGCGCACGCCGCGAAGGCACCTACAACGGTGCTTACGTTCTTAAGAAAGAAACTGGCGAGCTAAAAACTATCCTCATGGCAAGTGGCTCTGAAGTCGAACACGTCATGACAGCAGCCAAGGAACTCGGTGACGGTGTCCGCGTCGTATCTGTGCCTTGCATGGAGCGATTCGACCGCCAGAGCTGCGAGTATAAAGAAAGTGTTCTCCCTGCAGCCTGCACCTCACGCCTCGCTATCGAAGCAGGCGTATCAGGCCTCTGGTGGAAATACGTCGGCACTGAAGGCGAAGTTCTTGGTATCGACCGCTTCGGTATCTCAGCTCCAGGCAATGTCGTCATGGAGCAGCTAGGGATGACTGCTGCACATGTGGTAGAAGCAGTGAAGTCACTCGGCTAATACCACGAGCTATAATGGCGATAAGTCGTCATTGAGCACATTTCACTCAAAACCCCAGCTGGTGCTACCAGTTGGGGTTTTTTGTGTAGGTGCTTGGCTTCGAGATATGGAATAAAGTCTGAACACCTGCTTAAGAATGCAGTGAATCCCAGATGACAGTATAGACCTCTCCACCTAACGGGGGTAGAGCAAATTTCCAGATGTCGGTTTAGGGGGGGGCGCCTACGAATTGGAGAGATATAAAAAACTTGCTAAATGACGGGTTTGTGCGATGTATATAATATATCTAAACCTGATGTTTTTCAGTGCTAGGTAAATTTATTTTTATGAACTTAAAGCAAATAATGGGAGCCATAGGTGTAGCTGTCACTGTCTTACATACGCCATCTGCCTATGGATGAGGTGGATGAAAACTTACGAATCCGCCAGTTGGTGGAATTGCAGAAGGAGGGGCATTAAATCTTACTCT